>JALYNX010000359.1 GCA_030772935.1 Actinomycetota bacterium
TCGTTCAACTCACTGAAGGCATTGGCGTACTCCGACCCCGCGATCACGAGCTCGAAACGGTCGGCGAGACGGGGATCGTCCTGGTTCCGTCTCGCAAGGGGTGACACTTCGATCGGGGGGTGAAGGACAAACGTCGGCTCCCAAATCCGCGCTTCGACCGATTCTTCGTAGATCTCGGCAATCAGGCGCCCCGCGCTCCAATCCTCGATCACCTCCACCCCGACCTCGGCGGCAATTCGCCTCAATACCTCAGTCGGAGTGTCGAGGTCGATCGCTTCCCCCAAAGTCTCCGACACCAGCTCGACCATCGTCACCTGGCGATATGGCGGATTCAGATCGAGCTGCTTTCCCCGGTAGGTGATGGACGTCCCCCCCGTCGCCCGCTCCGCCACCGCACCGAAGACCCGCTCGATCAGATCGAGGATGTCCCGATAGTCGGCAAGGGCTTGATAGGCCTCGAGCATCGTGAACTCAGGATTGTGCGTGGAGTCGATGCCCTCGTTGCGAAAGATGCGGCCGATCTCGAACACGCGCTCCATGCCCCCGACCACCAGCCGTTTCAAGTAGAGCTCGGTGGCGATCCGGAGGTACATGGTCATGCCGAGGGCGTGGTGCTCGGTGCGGAACGGTCGCGCGGTGGCCCCCGTCGCCTGGGCGAGCAATACCGGAGTGTCGACTTCCACGAATCCCCTGTCCTCAAACTGGCGTCGCAGTTCGGAGACGATCACGGTGCGGGCCAACGCAACCTGGCGCGCCTCTTCGTTGACCATCAAATCCAAGTAACGGTGGCGGCTCCTCTGTTCCAAGTCCTGAAGGCCATGCCACTTCTCGGGAAGTGGCCGCAGACTCTTCTGGAGCACAGTGAGCTCTTCGATCTTCACACTGAGCTCACCCTTGCGGGTGGTCATGATCAGCCCCCGGGCACCGATCCAGTCCCCGAGGTCGATCGTCTCGAAACTGTCCGCCAGCTCGTCGCCGGCTGTGCCGCGGTCAACCAGCAGCTGGATCGAACCGCTGTTGTCACGCAGGGTGCCGAACTGCAACTTCCCGAACGACCGGTGAAGCATGAGCCTGCCGGCTACTGCCACCCTTTCCTCGGTCTGGGCGCCTGGTTCCAGCGCCGAGAAGCGCTCCCTGAGGTCAGCGGCTAAATCGGTGCGCTCGAAGCGGTCTGGGTAGCCGCCCGATGCGAGGATCTGGGCGTGGCGCGCCCTTCTGGCTGCAACCAGAGGATCGGTCTCCTGCTCCACGTGTTCTGTCATCGGCTCGTTGCGTCGGGTCAGCGCAGGGTACCGAGCCGGCTCGGCTCATCGAGGATGAGCCCCCGGTCGGGCAGGAAACGCCCTTCGACCACGTCGATGGCGATGTTGTCGATCAGACGAACCCCGCCAACGCTCACCGCCGATGCCAGGACCGCGGGCCGATCCAAAGTCTCGATCGGAGTCATCGTGGCCTGCGAGGCCAGCATCACGTAGTCGACGTCGAGATCACGGATCGATCGGCGAACGGTCGCCTCCAAGCGCTCGCCGCGGCGCTCCCCCGCATCTATCTGCTCTGCAGCCTGGTAGAGGCCCCGGCTCAGAGCCAGGGCACGCTCCCGATCCTCGCGGCCCAGACGGACGTTCCGACTGGAGAGGGCAAAGCCATCGGGTTCCCTGATCAGTGGGGCATGCACGATATGAATCGGAAAACGCAGGTCGCGGGTCATCGCCGTGAGCACCGCAAGCTGCTGAGCGTCTTTCCGCCCGAACATCGCCACGTCGGGCTGCAACCCGGCAAAGAGCTTGGCGACCACGGTCGCCACTCCGGTGAAATGACCGGGGCGATGCCGTCCCTCCATTTCTTGGGAAACACCACCGACCTCGACCGTGGTCGTCCACCCTTCTGGGTAGACCTCGTCGTGCTCGGGGAGAAACAGGATGTCGACACCGTGCTCAGAGGCAAGTCGACTGTCGCGCTCCACATCCCGGGGATATGAGTCGAAATCGCTTGTCTCGTTGAACTGCGTCGGGTTCACAAACAGAGAAACCACGAGGGTGTTGCATTGTGCGCGCAGCAGGTCCATCAGCCTCAGATGGCCCTCATGGAAGAAACCCAGAGTGGGGAGCAGCCCGACCGTGCCCGTATACAGCTTCCGGGTCTCGGCAAACGTGGTGGTCAGATCCATCGGCCGACTTCATCAGATTTTCCCGCCCGGATGGCGGTGGCCTCTGCCATGAGCCGGAACTGACGGCCCACCTCCTCAGAGACGGTCCGGGCCGCCTCGAGATGGCCGATCACGGTGTCGGTGTCGGCGCGGGCAATGGGCCCGGTGAGAGCGGCCGCACCCTGCTCGTAGAAGTTGGCCACTGCCTGCTCCACCAAGGGACGAGCCACCCGGGGGTCGACACCGGCCGAGTCGAACAGGTCGCCGGAGGTGGCAAGTGCGGTGAGAACGAAGTTGGAGGCAGCGGCGGCAGCGGCGTGATAGGCCGGCCGGATGGTGTCGTCGAGGCGGAAAGGCTCCATGCCGAGTGAGGATGCCAGGTGGGTCAGGACGTCGAGGGCAAAAGCGTCACCGTCAATACCGACAAACGCCCCAGCAAGTGCATCGGCACCTCGCTCGGGGTTGGGGAGAGTCTGCAATGGGTGAAAGCCGCCCGTGCTCAGGCCGTGGTCGGCGAGGACGCGTAGTGCGGTCAATGGGACGAAGCCCGAAAGATGGGCCGCCACCGGTATCGAGCCCGCTCGATCCGCCAGGTCTTCGGCCACCTCGGAAATCGCCTCGTCTCTCACGGCGATCAGCAGCAGGTCTGACTCGGGGAGAGGGGCCTCGGGGCCGACCAGGGGACCGAATGTGGTCAGGCCAGATCGGGAAACGACACCACTGATCTGGTGGCCGGCGCGGGCAGCTGCGATCGCAATCGATCCGCCGGCTCGCCCCGGGCCGACGATCGTCAGCCGCATCGTCTCGCCCGTGCCTGACACACGGGAAGGCTAGTGGTGTGCGGCGAAGGGCTTCAGGCCTGATCTTGGCGGATTTGCTCCGACGTGATCACCGGCCAGTTCGAGTCCAGCTCCGACTTCATGGTGTGGTAGTCGTCGCGTCTCTTCCAGAATTTCGTCTTCCATACCCTGAAGCGGCGTTTCCCGGGCTCGGGCTGCTCCTGGAAGATCTCATGCGCACCGGTGCCGCGGACTGCCGGCAGCTCGGCTACTTCGTCCGGATCGTCCACCATGTGGAGCACCTGATGGGTGTGATGCCTCACCTTGCGGTGCTGCAGCTTGCGGTCGTCAGCCGACGGCCTGCTTTCGTTGTACCCGGGGATCTCCTTGCGATTCACTCGCGACCGCTTTGCCATCTAGATCGTTTCTCCCTTCCTGGACGTCGCATGTCGATGGATGGAGAAACTCGGGGGGGCCGCGGCCACATCCCATGGGTAGAAGCTACCACGACCCTTGGTCTGCCCGGTAGGGCCGTTACACCAAAAACGGGATCAACCGCTTCCGCACCCGACGGCGATAACTCGAGTACTGCGGGTAGGCGATCCGCAACTGACGCTCCTCATAACCCGACTTCATCCAGAAGAAGACAGCCAGGGCGACACTGATCGCAGCCCCCGCCCGGCTCGCAAGGAAAAGCGATGCCCCAAACACGATCAGAAGCACAGCCCCGTATATGGGATGGCGCACGTGCCCATAGAGCCCTGACTCGATCAATTCAGCGCCAACCACGGGCTCGGGCAGCGCAGTGAACGCCCGACCGAGAGATCGTGCGGTAGCAAGCGCCGCCCACGCGGCGAGAGCGACCAAGAGGGCACCGGCTATCGCCCGTATCGACACAACCGAGTCGGGCAACGATCCGTCCCAGATCAAGGCCACACCAACTGCCAGGAAGAAAACGAGTTGGGCGCCGACCCAGTAGCGGCCGGTTGCGGGCCGAGGGTGCACCCAGGTCGCAGCCAGAAGATCCACCTCCTGGTCGGCGACCCGGTGCCTTGCTTGCGACGCGGTCAGGTCGGAGCCGATGTTTGCGTCCGGCCAGACCTCGGCAAGGGGCTCGAGCACGAACCTCCGCTCACGAGCCCTGGGATGGGGTATCTGGAGATCGGGGGTGGTCACCACCGGCCCGTCACTGGTGACGATGTCGAGGTCCAGGGTCCGTGGTCCCCATTTCTCGGATCGCACCCGCCCATGGGAGTCCTCGATGCCACCGAGGCCAGCCAGAAGCGCCTCGGGGTCGAGCCCGGAATCGATGACGACTACCGCATTGAGATACGTGCCCTGCTCGGGCCCCCCGATCGGCGTCGTCTCATAGAGGCTCGAGATTGCCGACAACTCACCGAGGCGGGCGATATCTAAGAGTGCCGAGCGGAGATGACCGAGGCGATCGCCCAGATTGGAGCCGAATGCGACGGCATATCTGGTCATCGGCTTCGGTCGACTGTCACCGACACGTCGCCGAATTTCACCGCTATCGGCGCCTTCGGCTTGTGGATGGTGACGATGACACGCTCGACCCGGGAGTCATCCAGCACCAGTGCGGCCACACGGGCAGCAACCGTCTCGATCAGGTTGTGACTCTCTTCGGCCACCAGATCGTGCACTCCCTGGGCCAGGGCCCCGTAGTCGACGGTTTGATCGAGATCATCGGAGGTCGCAGCGGTCCTGGTGTCGAAGAAGACCGCCACATCCACAACAAACGGTTGGTCCGTCGACTTCTCCTCCGGGAGGGCGCCGTGACGGGCCCAAACTTCGATTCCGGTGAGATCGATGCGATCGGTCACGAATCGGCGGTGGCCGGGATGAGAGATCGCCCCTCGGGTCCGAGCGCTCTGCCCAGGATCTGCTGAATCACGGCCAAAGCCAGTATTGGGTCCTTGACCAGGCCGGACACGACCAGATAGCCACCGAGAAGGCCGCCAACGGTGTCGTCGATGATCTCCCGGTGCACCAGGACCTTGGCCCGATTGCGTGTCATGGCCTTGGTCAGGGTGGTGAAGAAGGCTTCGATCTCCGATGCCTCGAAGTCGTGGGCAACCGGCACCGAGAACGTGGCCATCCCCGCTTCGCGATACGCAAGCAGGTTTTGGTTCCCAGGAAGCATCGAAACCACAGAGTTGATCCCGGCCTCCTCTACGAGCCAAGTGATCTCCTCCTCGCGCCTAACCCGGCGATGCTGAAACCCCGAGCCCCCCACCCGTTCGGACACGGCAAGACGATCAGTGATTACCCACGTGAATCCACGTGGTTTCAATCCGGCGACCATTCTTCCCATAGCTCGGGATTCACGATAGTGGCGGCCACCGTGAGCGCAGCCCGTGACGAGAAAACATCGTGGACCCGAAAAACCCTTGCGCCACGCTCAAATCCAAGGGCAGTGGTGACTGCCGTCACCCCATCGCGGTCCGCCGGGCTCTCGATGCCGGTGAGCCGCCCGAGGAAGGATTTCCGTGAGGCGCCCAATACCACCGGGTACCCGATCGCGGCGAGCTGGCCCAGCCCGGCCAACAGTTTCAGGTTGTGGGTGACCGTTTTCCCGAACCCAATCCCGGGATCGACTGCGATCGACAGGGGGTCGGCCCCCAACTCAATGAGGTGAGCGGCGCGCCCGGCCAGAAAGCCGGCGACCACGGTGACCACGTCGTCGTAGCGCGGATCCTGCTGCATGTTCTGGGGGGTGCCCTGCATGTGCATCAGCACCACCCCGACCCCGGTCTCGACGACCAACTCGGCCATTCCTGGAGCCGAGCAGGCAGCGACATCGTTGACGATCCGGGCCCCGGCCTCGATCGCGGCCCTCGCCACCTCAGGCTTCGAGGTGTCGATCGAGACCAACATGCCTCGATTTGCAAGCTGCTCGACGACGGGGATGACGCGCTCCAACTCGTCTCCCACGGAGACCGGTTCCGCGCCGGGGCGGGTCGATTCGCCGCCGACATCGAGGATCTCCGCCCCCGCGTCCCGCATGGCAACCCCACCGGCGATGGCATCGGCGGCGGAGGCATGCACCCCTCCGTCGGAGAAGGAGTCGGGGGTGACATTGAGCACCCCCATGATCACGCCGCCCGCGACGTCGAGGGTTTGGTTTCTCAGCTGCCAGGGCTGGCTCAAGTGCCTCAGCGCGTCGTGCCGAAGAGCAGCGACATCGCTTCGGCGCGGGTGGCCGGGTTGGTGTGCATGATCCCGCGCACCGCCGAGGTCACGGTCTTGGCCCCGGGCTTTCTCACCCCGCGCATCGACATGCAGAGATGCTCGGCTTCGATCACCACCATGACTCCTAGCGGGTCCAGTCGCTCGCTGAGGGCGTCTGCCACCTGCGCGGTGAGACGCTCCTGCATCTGCGGTCGTCGGGCGAAACCCTCGACCAGCCGGGCGAGCTTGGAGAGACCGGTCACCCTTCCCTTGGGCATGTAAGCCACATGAGCCTGGCCATGAAACGGGACCAGGTGATGCTCACACATCGAATAGAAGGGGATCTCACGAACCATCACGATCTCCTGATAGCGCTCCTCCCCGAAAAAGGCGTCGATCTCGTCACCAGGGTCACGGTGCAAACCGTCGAAGACCTCGAGATAGAAGCGGGCGACCCGTTCCGGGGTCTCGAGGAGACCCTCCCGTTCGGGATCTTCCCCTAGTGCTTCCAGGATCTCCCGGACCGCCTTCTCGATTCTTCCCTGGTCGATCTCACTCATCGCAGGTGAAAATAGGCGCTCGGGGTCACATATTCCCAATGCCACCAGATCCCGGGGGTTGACAGATTATCCGGGCTGACATTATGGTGACATCATTGCGACATCATTATGATGTCATAACCGAGGAGAACCCCATGCTGTGGATCAGAAGCGCCGACAGTCTCGAAGTCGAACTCTCCGACCGGGTACGGCGGACAACCAGGAGTCGTTGATGCATCTCGATCATGCATTCATCGAGTTCGAGACGGCAGTCGACAATCAGGTCCGGATTGGGGCTCCCGAATTGGCAGACGTTGCGAACGAGTTGATGACCGCGCTCCGTCCGGCCTTGGAGAGGACGATGTTGGGCGTGATTCAGGAAGCGGCGGCGGAGATCTCGGCCCAACTCGTGGGCCAGACCGTCGAAGTCCGCCTCAGCGAGGGCGAGCCGAGCCTGGTCATCACCGAGGAACCCAGTCGGTCGACGGGTGCCCAGGAGGAGTTCGAGGCCAGAGTCACCCTGCGCCTCCCCAACTCCCTGAAATCATTGATCGAGGAGTCGGCGAGCTCGGCCGGAGATTCGATGAATGGCTGGGTCGTCGACGCACTGCGGACCCGAGCCGGGCGCCGGGCGTCGGGCACCCACATCGAGGAGACATTCCAACTGTGATCGAGAAGAAATTCGAAGTTGGCAATAGCCCCCGATTCGTCGCTGCGATCTCTTCAGGCTCGATCGATCTCCTGGAGGGAGAGGCGGGAATCATCGACCTCCAAGTCGAGAGCCCACGGGAGAATGAGCTCGAAATCAGCCAGACCGGGGGCACGGTCACCGTGCGTCACCCCATTGCGGGACTTAGGTGGGGTCTGAGGGAGTCGACCACCAGGATCCGGGTGGGAATCCCGGCCGGGACCACGGTGCGGATCTCAGCAGCTTCCGCGGAGATCGATGCCGAAGTGAGGCTAGCCGAAGCCTTCATCGACACCGCGTCCGGCAATGTCTCTTTGAGCGAGGTCCATGACGCCAAGGTCAAGACCGCCAGCGGAGATCTGGCGATCGTGACGGCTCTGGGTGAGGTCAGTCTCCGCACCGCTTCGGGTGACGTGAGAATCGGGGACGTAGCGGAGAAGCTGGATGTGACCACAGCATCGGGATCGGTCGATGTCGGTCTAGCCCGCAGAGATGTGACTTCCTCGACCGCCTCGGGAGATCTTGCAATCGATCGATTCGAGGGCAGCGACCTCAATCTCAAATCGGTGTCAGGGAACATTCGGATCGGGCTGCCCCGAGGCACCAAAGTGGCGTTGGATGCCCGATCGTTGTCCGGGCACATCGCGCTCCCCGAGCGGGCTCCGTCCGGCGGGACGGGCGACGAGCGACGTCAGGTCCGGGCCAAGTTGCGAACGATCTCGGGCGACATCGAGATCATCCGGCTGGATTAGACGCCGGTCGGCCCGAATAGTTAGGCGCCGGCGTCGGCGGGACGACCCTTGGGTCGCAAGCTCCGCTTCAAGCGCAACGACTCGGTGACCGGCTCTTCCTCTTCCTCGGTGACCTGTTCGGCCGCGGCTATCTGCTCACGGGGCTGTGGCATCACCGGGTTGTCCGGGTACTTGATACGCATCGCCCCCTCAGCCGTGTGCTCCCACTTGGGCACGTCTGAGAACAACTTAGCCACGTCGTCCTGCCCAACAGTCTCGGTCTCGAGAAGCTGCGCCACCATTCTCTCCATGGCGTCGCGATGCCTGTTGAGCACCTCTCGGGCCTCCTCGTGGGCGGCGTTGATGAGCTTGCGGACCTCTTCGTCGACCTTGGCTGCCACGTCGTCGGAATAATCCTGCTGACGCGAGTAGTCCCGGCCCAGAAACACCTCGCCGTTCGGTTTCCCGTACTGCATCGGGCCCAACATGTCGCTCATTCCATACTCCATCACCATCTTGCGGGCGATGGCAGTTGCCTTCTCGATGTCATTTGCCGCACCAGTGGTGGGATCGGCGAAGATGATCTCCTCTGCGGTGCGCCCGCCGAGCAGCATCGCAAGCTGATCCACCAGCTCCGACCTGCGAACCAGGTACTTGTCGTGGGTGGGGAGCGCCAAGGTGTGACCCAGGGACCGTCCTCTCGCCACGATGGTGACCTTGTGCACCGGATCGGTGTTGGGCATCGCGTACCCAACGAGGGCGTGCCCTGTCTCGTGATAGGCGATGAGCTTTCTTTCCTCGTCGGTCATGATCTTGGTCTTGCGCTCCGGGCCGGCGATCACACGGTCGATCGCCTCTTCGAGCTCGGACATCGAGACTTCCTTCTTGTGGCGACGGGCGGTGAGAAGGGCGGCCTCGTTGATCAGGTTTGCCAGGTCGGCACCGGTGAAACCGGGGGTGCGCCGCGCCAAGACTTCGAGGTTGATCTCCTTGGCGAGCGGCTTGCCCTTGGAATGCACCTCGAGGATTGCCTTGCGTCCCTCGATGTCGGGAGCGTCGACGACGATTTGGCGATCGAAGCGTCCCGGCCGGAGCAGGGCAGGGTCGAGGATGTCGGGGCGGTTGGTTGCCGCCATCACGATCACCCCCGTGTTGCCTTCGAAACCGTCCAGCTCGACGAGGAGTTGGTTGAGGGTCTGCTCGCGCTCGTCATGCCCTCCGCCGAGACCGGCCCCGCGGTGACGACCCACGGCATCGATCTCATCGATGAACACGATCGCTGGGGCGCTCGCCTTGGCCTGCTCGAACAGGTCCCTGACCCTGGCGGCGCCGACCCCGACGAACATCTCGACGAAGTCTGAGCCCGAGATCGAAAGGAACGGAACGCCGGCTTCGCCTGCCACCGCCCTGGCGAGCAGGGTCTTACCGGTGCCGGGAGGGCCGAAGAGAAGGACGCCTTTGGGGATCTTGGCCCCTATCTGGCGGTAGCGGTCGGGATTAGCCAGGAAGTCCTTTATCTCCTCGAGCTCCTCTTTGGCCTCCTCGAGACCGGCGACGTCATCGAAGGTGACCTTGGGCTGTTCCTTGCCGACCAACTTGGCTCGGGATTTGCCGAATTGCATCACCCGATTCCCGCCGCCCTGCATCTGCATGAAGATGAAGACCATGAAGCCGAGCAGGAACAGCCAGGGCAGGAAGCTGATCAAGAGCTCCCAGAAACCTGGGGGCTCGGGGTCGGAGCTGACATCCACCCCTGAGGCCAGGATCAACTCGGTCAACTGGCCTTCGGAGCCCTCCGGGTAGCTGGCCACGAACTCCCATACGTCTTCGGTTCCGGATCCAGGGTCGGCGCGACCTTGCACCTGATTGGATCGAGCGAGGATCTGGACCTCGGCGAAATCACCGGCCTCCACACTCTCCATGAACTCGGAGAGGGTGAGCTCCTCGGGTCCCGAGACCTGGTCGAACCACCACTGGGCGAGGACAGCCAACAGGATGATGGACAACCCGTAGACCACCAGTGTGCGAAGAGTGCGGTTCACGACAACCTCAGTTTCAGAATTAGCGCTGTTGAGCCCTCAATGTTACGGGACCCACCCGGATAGTCGAACCCCGTCACTCGCCGCCCATCACGCCGACGTAGGGAAGGTTGCGGTACTTGCCCGCGTAGTCCAACCCGTAGCCCACGACGAATTCGGGGCCGATCGGAAACCCGATGTACTTGACGGCTATCGGCACCCTCTGAATCCCCTCTTTGAGGAGGAGCGTTGCGACCTCCAACGAGGCTGGTTTGCGGACGTTGAGACTCTTCATCAGATAGCTCAGCGTGAGACCCGAATCGATGATGTCCTCGACGATGAGGACGTGACGCCCTTCGATCTCCTCGTCGAGATCCTTGAGGATCCGCACCACGCCGGAGGTCTGCGTCGACGCCCCGTACGAGGAAACTGCCATGAAATCAAACTCCACCGGAAGGTCGATTTGACGGGCCAGGTCGGCCATGACCATGAACGCACCGCGGAGGACGCCAACGAGGAGCAGATCCTGGCCCGAGTAGTCCTCGGTGATGCGCTTGCCCATCTCGGCGAGCTTGGCGCCGATGTCATCGGCAGTGATCAGGGGCTTGATGTCCATCCGGCTTCCTCTCTGGCGGAGACGGAAAGGTAGCCGCGGGTCCCTGGCTCATACCAGGCGACCGGGGCCCGGCGAAGACCCGGCACCCAGGCCCGTTCTCCATCGGCCTCGACGACGACATCCCCTTCGGCTGATCTGGCCACGAGATCGGTGTCGGGGCGAAAGATCGCGCCCCAGGGACCGAGTGGCGCCACCCGGCAGATCTCGTCGACAAGATCGACGTCGAACACCGTGTCCCCCAATTGATGACTACCCGGCCCCAACGCCACCTCAGCCGCATCGGCGGGTGTCTGGTCGAGATGCTCGAATCTCAACATCGGCCCGCTGCGCCGCACCACCAGGCCACCCGACAACTCCTCCATCATGGCCTCACCTCTGATGACCCTCCACACCCGGCCCAATTCCTCGGCGCCGAAGCTGCGGTGGTCACGGAAGCGGCCGGCGATGCTGGACAGCGCCCGATTGGCGACCGAGGAGTCAGCCGTGGTCAGGGACCCGACCGGGATTTGGGCCCGACGTTCGTCGAACATCACCGGGAGCCGCTCGGCTTCGCGGTCGAGCGTTTCCGAGTCGGATCTCACCGTCTCCGCCATCCGGGCAATACTCGCCATCAGTTTCGGATTGAACCCGAGCAGCTCCGGCAAGACACGGCGGCGGATGGCGTTGCGAGTGAGCCCCATGTCCTCGTTCATCGGGTCGTCGAAGAACGGAAGGCCGGCGAGCACAGCCAACTCCCGGGTCTCCGACCTGGTGACACGGAGCAGGGGTCGATTGATTCTGGGCGGTCGCCAGACGGGGATCCCGCTCAAGCCTCTGGGGCCGGTTCCCCGCAACACATTGAGAAGGACCGTCTCCGCCTGATCGTCGAGGGTGTGGGCGGTCAGGATCACGTCACCCTGCCCAGACGCCTCGATCAACGCTGCATATCTGGCCTCTCGAGCCCTTCCCTCCGGTGACGCGCCGTCGGGGACGACCACGGTGACCAC
>JALYNX010000360.1 GCA_030772935.1 Actinomycetota bacterium
GCCCTGGCCAAGGGTGTGCCCTACTGGCAGTATCTCAACGCCTATGTGGGCCAGGAGACCGACTGCCAGGTGACCCACACCCGCTCAGACATCTTGTGGCAGGCAATGGCCGGCCTCACCTACGGGTACACGGGACATTTCTGGTTCCTCTACCAGGTGGCGGCGGTCGGTCACGAGTCCGCCACCAACTGGGGGGGCTCGATCCTGTTGCAGCCCACCGGGACCTGGGGCGCCTCCCCCACCGCCCATCACGGGATCGTGAGCGACGTCAATCAGCGCCTGGCCAACCTGGGCAAGGCGGTGACCAGATTGACCTCGACTGACGTTCGTTTCATCCCGGCCAATCATTTTCTGAGCGAACAGCCCATCGATACCGAGAACTGGGTTCCCGGCGCCGGAGGCTTTCCCTACCTCGTTGGCGTGGCTCCCGCCCCCGGTCAAAACCCCTTGGAGATCCTTCTCGGCTTCTTCGTCGATGAGTTCGGCGAGCGTTATGTCGTGGTCCAGAATGCGAGACACACCCACTCGACACGTCGGCCCAACCCTCCCTTGCCGGGCTCAGACTCGGTGGGCACGATCCATCTCACCTTCGACTTCGCATCAGCTCCCATCGGGTTACCGACTGACCGGATCCGGGTGTTGCGCTCGGCTGACGGCGTTCGGGGCGATCTCCCTCTGACCGACCTCGGCGGAAGCCTGCGTCGTACCGACATCGTCCTCGAAGCAGGCGATGCGGTCATGCTCAAGTACGCCACGGCGAGAGATTTCGTGTTCGGCCCGGCCCGTGAGACCGTGGGTCTCGTAGATCCCAGCCAAGGGATTTGGTACCTGCGCCGCGGCGACCAGGTGACCAACTTCTTCTATGGGAATCCGGGGGATACCCCATTCATGGGGGATTGGGACTGCGACGGTATCGACACCCCTGGTCTCTACCGGCGCTCGGACGGATTCGCCTATCTCCGCAACTCCAATACCCAGGGCGTGGCCGACATCCGCTACTTCTTCGGCAATCCGGCGGACGTCCCGATCGCCGGTGACTTCGACGGAGACGGCTGCGACACCCTGTCCATCTACCGCCCGTCAGAGGGCAAGGTATATGTCATCAATAGACTCGGATCCGGTGCCTCCGGAGTCGGGGCCGCCGACCTGTCGTACTACTTCGGCAACCCCGGGGACAAACCATTTGCCGGCGACTTCGACGGGAACGGCATCGACACCGTCGGGCTTCATCGTGAAACCACTGGCCTCGTCTACTTCCGCAACAGTCACACGCAGGGAGTGGCCGACAACCAGTTCTTGTTCGGGGACCCAGGAGACTTCCTCGTCGCCGGAGACTGGATCGGGGTCGGCTTCTCCACCCCGGCGCTATTCCGTCCCGACGAGGCCCGCTTCTTCTTCCGGCACACCAACACTCAGGGCATCGCCGACAACACGTTCCCATTTGGCAACCCGGGATGGCTCCCCGTGGCAGGGTCTTTCGGCTAACGCCCGCCATGCACTGGTGGCAATAGCCTCGCCAGTTGGCGGAGCCAAAGGAGACGCGATCTCAACAGTGGTCGTAGCTGACTCGCTGTTCCGATGTCGAGGTGGTGCCGGCGTTATCGCTCGTGGTGCAAGCAGACAGCACGAGGGCTAGCGCCACCTCTGGGAACGGAAGCCGACTCGAAGACCGGGGCATCCCGGGACACTATGACCCCGGGATCTTCACCAGCAACAGTTGGCCGTTCTCCCTCTTGATGAGGACGCCGTTGACCGTGTTCTGCATCTGGTTCGATCCATGAGCCTGGACATCGACCACCCACCATCCCGAGCCGAAAAACCGCGAGGCGTCCACGATGCCGCTCGACTCGCCAACAGGGTCAGTCACTTGGGCGACCACCCTCCAGTCCTCGCTTCCGAAGCGGTACTGCCAGATCTTGGCGTTGGCGATGTCCTCCTGGACCATCAGGCTCTTCTTGCTGGTGTCGAGGTTGTCGGGAGCGCGGAACGGAACGAAGGCTTCACCCGCCGGATTGTCCCCCTGGGCCAGGACCGAGAAGGCCTTCACCCGAAGTGGGTCCCGTGAGTCGAGCACGAATCTGAAGATCCGCCCGTTGTCGGCTTGGCCCACGGTCCCCGACGGCCCCCGCACCATGCGCCCCGTGGCCGGGTCGGGAACGACTCTCGTCGAGCCGGTGTCGGCTACGTACACGATCGTCGGGTGCTTCTTGTCGGTTGCGATGTCCTCGAGCCGGATGAACTGGAACACGTTGTTGGCGTTCGACCAGTTCTCCAGGGCCGCTTGGGGAGCCTCGCCGGTGGTCCCTTTCGCGATCTCTTCAGGGACCTCGATGAACTCGCCCTCCCACGTCATTCCGGGCTGGATGTCGAGGTAATCGTTGGCTCCGTTGAACGCATCGGTCGGATTCACCGGCCCGGCCTGGGTTGCGGTCACTCGGAATGCGTAGAGCTTTCCTTCGTCGGCCAGGACTGCATTACCGCTCCTCGCCCGGTACAGGTAGAGCTGGGAGGTCGGCGGGAGGAAGGTGTCGTCGGTGGTCAACATCGCCACCCCACGCCAATGGCCGTTGACCGCCACGGTGTTCTCGTGGTTGATCCGGCCCATCCCGGGGATGTGCGTCGATTCACCGGTACGTGTGTCGTAGGCGACGACGTAACCGGCCTGACGGTTGGGGGCGAGTGACGGGTCGGGCCCAAAGGCGGCACCGGCCGGGACCGGAAGGACGTCGTTCGATTCCTCGCCAGTGAAGAACGTGGGGTGTCTGAACCCGTCATTCCTCGTCGCCATGAACGCCGAGCAGAACCGGATGAAACCCTGTTCCGGCCCGAGCACCGTTTCGGCCTTCTTCACGGCGCCGAGGTTCGACGACGAAGTGGAGAGCGTCAGCTTTGAGATCGACGAATCCTGATGGTCGGCCGCGCCGCCGAAGGGAACGGTGCTTTGCTCATGCCCGACGTAGACGTCGACCGTTTTCCGCTCACGGCCCTCGGTGAGCCCGATGCCATCGGGAAGGCCTTCGAAGACGAAGGAGCCCAGCGCCTCACCACTATTGATGATCGGGATGACCCGGCCGTTCGAGACGGACGGGTCGAGCACGATCAAAGGGGCCGCCGAGGTGAGGTATCCCCCACTCCCCGTGGCACCAGCGGCTGTCGGGAACATGACGGCGACCATGGCAAGGGCGGAAAGGAGTGCGACCGTTCGTGAGAAACGGGTTCGCGGCTCAACGAGACTGGACATGTTGGCTCCTCGGTGATGTTGGCCGCGAAGCATACGCGACGACCACGGTCCGCGTCCGAGGCGCGCGACAACGGAGAGCTGTGATCGCCGTCAGCGGGTGAGGGCGCCCACC
>JALYNX010000361.1 GCA_030772935.1 Actinomycetota bacterium
GCTCACGCCACGGTCACTTCGGTCTTGACCACGCCGGTCCATTCGTAACCGTTGGGGTTCCAGAAGACTGAGCCATCGAGCGGCTGGGTGCGCCCCAGAGCGTCGGTGGCTCGCGACCAGATCTCACATATGCCGGGCTCGAGGTCCGCTTGCGTCGTCCACTGATACCACGCATATGGGCTCTCGGGCACTTGAAACTCGGCGGGCTGCCAGCTTTGGCCCCGGTCGAACGACACCAGAACCGATTCCAGGTCCGCCGCGCCATCGTTGTAGGCGACACCGCTGACGGTGACCGGGCCTGCTATCAGTTCTGCCCCGGGTTCGGGGTCGAGGACGTAACTCATGAGACGAAGGAACCAGGTGGGTCTGCTGTTATCCAGCGTGAAATGGAAGAGTTCCCCTGGCTTGACCGGGGACAGCGGAACGCGGTACTCAGTCGCGTGGTGGAAGCTTGGAGACTCAGCGATCTCAAACCGCAACCTTGCCAGCCATTTCAGCTGCATGGTGCCGAAGAAGCCCGGCGTCACCAGACGCACCGGGCCACCATGGATGCCGGGCAGAGGCTCACCGTTGAGGCTCAAAGCAAGAATGCTCCTCTCCAGGACGTCGGCTACCGGCAGGCTGTGCTCCAGGCCTGGCAGTCCTTGTCCCGCGGACACCCCCTTGCCTTCCGCAGTCACGTACGCCGCTTGAGGGTCGACTCTGACGCTGTGCGCCTGGAGCACCGTCGATAGCGGGACACCCGCGAAGCGGACGTTGGCCACTCCGCCCTGTTTCCAGGGTGTTCCTGGGGTGGCTTGGTATTGACTGCGGCCGTTGCCCGAGCACTGGAGCACCATCTCGTATTCGACCTGGTCCATCTCCAGAAGTTCGTCGGCGTGAATGACCAGTCGCGTGGGGTCGATCAGACCGCTCAGTTCGATCGTCCAACCCTCGATCGGCCGGGGTTCGAGGCTGTGGGCCTCGGCCAGATCCTGGATGTTCCGCACGAACATTGATTCTTTGTCGATGATGCGTTTTCCGGCGAGCAAGCTGACAGGGGTCGAAAGAACGAGGGGTACTGGGGAAAGAACCTCGAGGCGTCGGTCTTTCCCCTCGATCCAAGCCAAATCTTCCCTGCTCGCCTCGTTCATGTCCCGTTCCCTTGGCCGGTGCGTCTATCGGCGGTCCGGATCCGGGAAGACCGGCTCGCGGCACTTTCAAAAAGCGAGAAGCGCCAGTTTCGGCCAGGTCGACCGACCGGGACCGGGCTCGGGAAGCCCGGCCGGACTGTCTGTTGCACCCCGCATGCCGATGCTATATCGTGCGGTGGCGGTTCAGCAATCGATTGCTAAACCTGGAGGAGGACAGGTGAGAAGTCAACACGCTGGGCCATTGTCCATTGGCCGGCGTGGCCTCGATCATCGGCGCAGGGGTCCGCAGGGGAGCCGCTCGCGATGACGAGTCACCTCATCGACGCCGCTCGATCGAGTGTGGGTGGTGACGCGGGCCACCGGTCGAAAACAGAGTGGGCGGCCGGCGGGTGAGGGCTACGGCGCACGTCACCGGGCAGACGACTCGACCGCTCGTCGCCTCTGTCCGTGACCTCCAGATCCATTTCCAGACCAAGGCTGGTGTGGTGCATGCCGTCGACGGTGTCTCCTTCGACATCCGCGATGGCGAGACTCTCGGGCTGGTCGGTGAGACCGGATGCGGGAAAAGCGTGACGGCTCGCGCCTTCATCCGGCTCGTCCAGAGTCCGCCAGGAATCTATGCCGGAGGCGCCATCGACTTCTGGTCCACGGAGGCTCGTCGCAACAACGGGGAGGCGATCGACCTCCTCAAGGTGCCACACAAGGACATGTTGCGGATCCGCGGCGACCGCATCGCGATGATCTTCCAGGACCCGGGGAAGGCTCTCAATCCCGCTCTATCGATCCGAAGCCAGATCGCCGAGGTCTTCCACCAGCACCGGTCCGACGACATCCTGAAAGGCCTGGGGATTGCGGATCCATCACGCATCCTTCGCAAGGCAGCCAAGCTGCAAAGCAACAACTTCGAGCGGTTCCTGCTCAACTTCCCTCCACTCCGCTCCAAGGCGGAGAAACTCGACGAGACGATCGACGAGCTCGTCGCCCATGCGCTGTCGGAGGTCCAGATCCCCAACCCGCGCAAGATCATGAACAGTTATCCCCACGAGCTCTCGGGAGGAATGAAGCAGCGAGTCTTGATCGCACAGGCACTTGCCTGCAATCCCGACCTGCTCATAGCCGACGAGCCCACCACCGCTCTCGACGTCACCATCCAGGCCCGGATCCTCGAGTTGATCGCCGAGCTGCAGGAGCGTCTCGAAACTTCCGTCCTCTATATCAGCCACGATCTCTCATTGGTCAAGGAGATATGTGACCGGGTGGCCGTGATGTACGCCGGACGCATCGTCGAGACCGGCACAACGGAGGAGGTCTTCAGGAATCCGAAGCACCCTTATACCCGTGGGCTGATGGCTGCGGTTCCCTCTGCTGCCCACCGTCGGGGCGAGCTGGCCGCAATCGTCGGCAACGTCCCGGAGCTGGTGGAGCCTCTGCCCTCGTGCCATTTTCACACCAGATGCCCTTACGCGGTCGAGATCTGTCGGACCGTTGACCCAGAGACCATCAGGGTGGGGGAGAGCCACACGGTGGCCTGTTTCGCCTACGGCTCGAGTGACACGTCCGCCGTCCTCCCCACACTCGAGAGATGGGTTTCGTGACCTCCATAGACGCCAAGCAAGGCATGACCGGGCTCTCCACGGCCGAGCGCACGGTGATCTCGGTTCGCGGGGTCGAGAAGTACTACCCGATCAAAGAGGGCGTGCTGCAGCGCGTGGTTGGTCACGTCAGGGCGGTCGACGGAGTGTCCTTCGACATCCGCCCCGGGGAGACTCTGGGGCTCGTGGGAGAGTCGGGGTGCGGAAAGACCACGCTGGGCCGCTGTATCAGCGGTCTGACGTCGGCCACCAGCGGAAAGATCTACTTCAGGCTGCCCGACCGGGACGCCGCCCTCCTCGACGAGATAGAGGCCACCCCCGAGCATGAGCGCACGCCCCAGCAGCTTAAGGAGGTGGAGAGGATCGACGATGACCACCGCATCGACCAGCTCTCGGGGAAGAGCTGGCGAACATATCGTCGCAACTGCCAGGTTGTGTTCCAGGACTCATTCAGCTCCCTGAATCCGAGACAGCTGGTCAAGGACGTCGTGGGTCGGCCGCTTCGGATCCACGACGAGGCTTCCGGCCAGGAGCTGACCGAGCGTGTGGTGTCGCTGCTCGAGAGCGTCGGGCTGGGCGCCCAGCATCTGTATCGGTATCCGCATCAGTTCTCCGGAGGTCAACGACAAAGGATCTCGATTGCCCGTGCGCTCGCCCTCGATCCCGAATTCATCGTGCTCGACGAGCCGACCTCTGCCCTGGACGTGTCGGTGCAGGCTCAGATCCTCAACCTCCTTCACGAGCTGCAAAAAGAGCGAGGGCTCACCTATCTGTTCATCAGTCACGATTTGGGTGTGGTCAGGTTGATGAGCGACCGGATCGCCGTGATGTACCTGGGCCAGGTGGCCGAGCAGGGCACCGCACTGCAGCTGTTCGAGGATCCCCGTCACCCGTACACCGAGGCACTCCTCGCCGCCAACCCGGACATCAACTCGGAGGAATCCGAGATGAAGGGTCTGCCGGGAACTGTCCCCGACCCTGCCAACCCCCCCGCAGGATGCAGATTCCACACCCGCTGCGCGGTGGCTACGCCGATATGTGGTTGGGAGGTCGATGACGCCGTGGCCTGGCTGCAAGATCACGAGGCTCTGCTCGGAGGTCTCGTCGACGTGGAACGTCGCTCCAAGTTCGACGCAACGCTCGTGTTCCACGACGAGGCCGCGGCGTCCGCGGTGACCGGCGCCTTCAAGAAGGGTGATGTCCCAGCGGCGATGAGATCCGCCCTCGAGACCATGTCGACCGAAGGCAGCAGGGTGACTTTCAGGTTCCACCCTGTCGAGTCGGTGGAGCTCGAAGACATCGGCGACGGCCGTCTTACCGCCTGTGTGCTTTACACCTCCCAGGGGACCTGATCTAGCTCAACCGAGGACGGACCAGAGGAGACGGGCTGCTGCGATTCCCAGCAGGGCCAGAACCACCAGCTCGAACGTCCTTTGGTCGAGGAGTCTCCCGATGCGAATGCCGACGATGGTCGCCGCGGTGGCGGGGACCGTCGCCCAGAGCGCCTGCGTCGTTCGCTCAGCCGTGAACGCCCCGAGAGCAACCAGTGTCAACAGCTGGATCAGGCCGAAAACCGAGAACGTCAGGCTCATCATGTGGATAAAGGAGGGTCTGCTCATCCTGATGCTGTGCAGGTAGGTGGCGATCAGAGGCCCGGCCGTGCCGGTCGCCCCGAGAAGACCGCCTCCTACCAGCCCCATCGGGGCCGCCATCCGACGGGCCGTCTCCCGCTCCAGCCCGAAATTCGGATCGGCCAGATAACGCCAGATGTACACGCCGATCAGGACGGCGATGACCACCGAGAGAATCCGGTCGTCGACCTCGGTGAGGATCCAGGTGCCGGCGATCGTGGCACCGGTCCCGACTGCGAGGAAGGGGATCATCACGAAGCCGGTTCCGCGCCCGCCGGCCCGGTGCTCCCACAGCAGCCATCCGTTGGAGATCATGTTCGCAAACGAGAGAACGACGACTGCGTACTCGACGCTGGTGAGACCGGCGATGAAGGGGACGGCAAGCAGCGGCCCGCCCATTCCCGTCACACCCTTGACCATGTAGGCGATCGCGACCACCGCCAACACCAGCGCGAATTCGGTGGTCACGACATCATTCACCAGACGCCAGGGCTGTGAAGGCCACGTCCGGCGAGCAGGCGGGCGCCGAGCAGCCGGACTACTCCGCCCTGGTGAGGTCCGGTGGGTTGAGCCCCAGCGCCCTCAGTAGACCCAACTCGTCCCCGAAATACCACGCCTCGGTGATGAGGCCGTCCTCGACTCGCCACAGGCCAACCTCGACGACATCGATATGACGACCCGTTTCCGGGATCCCGTACAGGGGCCCAGTGTGGGTTCCCACCACCCGGAAGATTCCCCATACCTTTTCGTTCTTGGCGGTCAGGTCGAGAAGGATGTTCTGCCGATCGCGCATCGAGTCGTCGTCCATCCCGCCCGGCTTGTCATGCTCCCACAACTCCCCGATGTGGGTGAAGCCGCCCCTGTGCCGCTTGAAGCCCGGAGCGAGGAATGGGGCTCTCTCCGACACCTTCGCCACCCGATAGGCGGCCACGACGGCAAGTGCTTTCGCCTCCTCCTCGGTGCAGGTGCACTCGGTGGAGCCGAACAGCGAAATATGAGGATGCTCGACGGTTGCCATAGTCACATCTCCACGATGGGTCGGACGGCGTCGCGGGACTCGAGTGCGGCCAGGGCTTCTCCGACCGCCTCGAGCGGGTACACATGAGTGACCAGAGGGCTCAGGTCGACCTTGCCTGAGCGCATGAGGGCGATCATCGCCGGATAGGCGTTGGGGCTGGAGCGAATCCCCATGAGATCCACCTCGTCGAGCGTGAGGCGGTCGACTTCGATCTCGGAGACCTTCCCTCCAGTGAGCCCGAGCAGGGCCACCCTGCCTCCTCGTCTCACTGCACCGATCGCCTGGGCGGGCACTTTCGGGTTGCCGGTGCAATCGAAGACGTAGTCGACTCCCGTCCCTCCGGTGAGACGACGGACCCCTGCGACCGGGTCCTCGTGCTCGTAGTCGATCACGTCGTCGCTGCCCATCCTGGCAGCGAGATCCAGGCGGCCTCCCCGCCCAATCGTTATCACTTGGGCGGCGCCCGATGCCGAGGCGACCGCAGCCGTGAGCAGACCCAGCAGGCCGGGGCCGAAGACTGCCACGGTCGATCCGGGGAGGAACTCGACCCGGCGCAAGGCGTGGACGGTCATAGATCCCTGGTTTACGAGGGCGCCTTCCAGGGGGCTCACCGAGTCCGGGAGCTTGTGGAGCATCTGCGCCGGGCGCACCGCGTACTCGGCCAGCGCACCAGGGGCGGTATGCCCATAAAGGCGGTAGCCCGGAGTGCCCGCCTTCTCGCACAGGTTGTACCGGCCGCGGCGGCACATCGGACATCGTCCGCAGCCAACGTGGTTCTCGGCCACGACCTTGTCGCCTGGCGCCAGTTCGAGGTCGGTCAGCCCTTCACCCATTGCGACCACCTCACCGGACCACTCGTGACCCATGACGAAGGGCAGCGACGGCGGCCAGCCCCGCTGCTGGAACGCCCCAGCCACCATTTTCAGATCCGTGCCGCAGAGCCCACAAGCCTTGACCCTGAGCAGGACTTCGCCCGGTGCCGGTTCGGGGATGGCCACATCCTCGACCACCAGGTCGTTCCATCCTCTCAAGACCGCCGCGCGCATGGTCGTCATGTGGCTTCTGGACCCTCGGCCTCGAGGCCTCGCTCGGTCAGGCTCTTCCACACGTCCTCAACAGAGGCGACGATGTGGTCTGCCACCGCATCGATGATCTCCCGGGAGCGCTCTTCGGTGATCGCCTCGGGTGAGCCATACCACCCGGAGACCGCCACCTCCCTGAAGTCCTTCATCACCGGGAACACGTCACGACGCCGGAAGAGCGCATGACCGTCGGATGCGCGATCGACCGAGTCACCGTCGACCCGCTCGTCGAGATGAACCAGAGAAGGGTCATGGGCGAGGATGGCCGCCGTCTCCATCGATCCGGCGTGGGTGAACTCCATCTCGTCGGGGAATAGCCCGTTGGTGATGATGTGTGCCTCGACGACTATCAACCGCAAGGGGAGCCTCGTCTGGACCTTGTCGGCGGCGGTTCTAATCGCTGAGGAGTTGCCCTCGTGCCAATTGACCACGACCACCCGCTGAACACCGGCTCTCGAGAGGCCATCACAGACCTCGAGCATGAGCGAGGCCAGGGTGTCCGGGCTGATGGTCAGCGATCCTGCCCAGGGGAGGTGATAGGGAGCCACACCGACGGGGGAGAGCGGAAGGACCGGGGCGTCGAGTCTCTTCCCGACCCTGAGCGCAATGGTCAGGGCGGCGATGGCGTCCGTGCCGAGCGGTAGATGGCCCCCATGTTGCTCGATGCTCCCGGTGACGAGCACGGCGGTGCCCCGTCCCAGCGCCTCCTGAGCCTGCGGCTGAGTCATGTTGGTGAGGAGCATGTGGTCGAGGTTCATCGACTGGTTTCTCCGACTTTTCCGACCTGCACAAACGGTTGTTCGGGCGGGGAGAGCCTAACCCCTGGGTCGGCGAGTGTCAGATTCGAGCCGGAGCCGTGGAACCCCTGACCACCAGCTCAGGCGTCACCAGTTCGGTCTCGGCTGGCCTTCCCGGGTCGGCGATAGTCTCGAGGAGACGCCGCGCTGTCCGCGCTCCGAGCTCGTACTGGGAAATCCGTATCGTGGTGAGCGGAGGCGAGAACCGATCGCTGTACGGCATATCGTTGAACCCGACCACGGAGACATCCTCGGGACACGATCGACCGCTGGCCACAATCGCATCGATCGCCCCAAGGGCGAGCCGGTCGTTGGCGGCGAGGACAGCGGTGGTGTCGGGCCATTCCTCGAGCAGGATCCGCGTGACCCGATCACCCTCCTCCTCAATGTGACGCTGGGCGAAGTGGTGGCTTCCGGTAAGACCAGCGACCCGGAGCGCGTCTTCGAAGGCGCCGAGCCTGTTGACACTGGAAGACACGTTCTCGGGGCCACCAACGTGGACGATCTTGGTGTGACCGAGCGAAAGGAGATGCTCGACGGCGAGCCTTGTGCCGGTGTGATCGTCGGGCAGGACTGCGCTGACCCCAGGGATGCTCGCCGCCCGATTGAACAAGACAACCGGGATACCCTCGTCGACGATCCCTGCCAGCACCGCGTCGTCCTCGCGGGCGACCCCATACATCAGTCCCTCGGCTTGGACACCGAGCATGGCAGAGACCTGTGACTCGGCGTGGTCGGGATCATCGTCTGTGCTGGCCAGGATCAACGAGTACCCGTCTTCGTATAGGACGTCGCCCGCCCCCCGGGTGATGCCGGCTTGATACAGGTTGGCCACGTCCGGAACGACCATTCCAAC
Organism: Actinomycetota bacterium; assembly: GCA_030772935.1. Lineage (GTDB taxonomy): Bacteria > Actinomycetota > Acidimicrobiia > Spongiisociales > ZC4RG35 > JALYNX01. Next base: position 8,110 of record JALYNX010000361.1, read on the forward strand.
CACGAGCGTGCGACCGGTGCGTAGAGCGCGAGCGATGGTGTTTCGGCGATAGCCGAGCCTTTGAGCAGTCTCCCGGATCCGCTCCTCCGTGTCCGGCGTGATCCGGCCCGCCGCCGCCTGGTTGTTGAGGACCCGCGACACAGTTGAGACATGGACACCGGCTTCCCTGGCGACATCACGCAACGTGGGCGGTCTCGATGCCTTCGTCTCGACCTCTCCACCGGAAGAGCTCATGTTGCGAGGGTAACCAATGACCCGACTCCCACCTTGTCGACACGTGGACGAGATCTCACGCGCGTTCCCCCGCCCTCACCCTGCTGTCAGGCAGGAATCGCCACGACAGCAGTGCCGGGACAGTCAGGACGACAGCAACCAGCCCAAAAGCACTGGCCCGTCCCAAGCCCTCGAAGAGCGCACTGACCAGCAGAGGGCCGGCGATCAATCCAATGTCTCCTACGAACCGAAAACGACCGAACTGGGTTCCTATCCGGGACGGCTCGGTGATGTCACCGAGGATCGTCGCGGCGACCGGTACCGCGAAACTCGCCAGCGACATGATGACGATGGCGCTCAGCCACGTCGCCGCGGTGGGCTCGAAGGCGAGGAGTGAGACACCTGCGGCTTGCAGCAGCAGACCCGGGGCGAGGGCCACCTTCCGTGGCACGCGGTCTGATAGCCACCCGCCGACAATCGCGCCGACGAATCGGGCGAAACCCCCCAGCCCGAGGGCGAGGCCGATTGCCGCTGTGGTCAGACCGAGGTCGTCGGCGCCGATCAGTGGAACGAGAGTCTGGGGGACTGCTCCGAGAGTGAAGAACACCGCGAACGACACGCTGTGGAGAACCACCAGAGACACCAACGGAGGGCTCTTCGTGCTGTCTGAGCGAAACCCGCTGTGTGGTTCCATTGACGAGTCCGGCACAGGTTGCCGAGAGCGTGCCATAAGGAGGACCAAAGCCATCCCCGCCGCCGCCACCGCCCCCACCAGCATCGCAAGGCGCCACCCGCCCGCCGCCGAGATCAAACCCGCCACCGCCGGCCCAATCGCCTGACCGCCGAGCAGGGCCGCCGAGAAGACGGCCATCGAAGTGCCGCGATGGCTGGCACCGGCCACATTGGAGAAGAAGGTCATACCCGTGGCGTTGGTGGTAGACGATGAGACCCCGAGCACGAACGCAGCGCCGTAGACCGTCAGCGCTCCTGCGGACAGCCCCAGCATGAGGCTGCCGAGGGCCACCCCCGTAGCCGAGAGCGCGATCAGGCTGCTCGCCCTGAGCCGATCGGCGAAATGCCCACCTGGGAGGTCGGCGATCAGACGCCCCACGGCGAACACGGTCGTCACCGCGCCCAGCTGGAATGTCGACATGGAAAGGTCCCGCCCGAACTCGGGAAGGAGAGCGACACGGAAAAACGCGATAGCGGTGAGGATCAAAACCGCGGTCGACACCAGGCCGGGTTCCCTGAGCCCTCCGCTGCCCCGGAGAAGGTGTAGGTAGTCTCGCATGGGTAAGACGGGCATGCTACAAACGATTGTGCAAGGTTCCCACGCGGTGAAACCCAAGACTGAGATGCACCCCGAAGACACATCCGGATTCCGACTCGTGGGACATTCCGACCTCAACGGTCACGGTGACGGGATGCAGGTGATGCCGCTGGGCGATGTCCTTTATGTGGGCCACTTCGGCCCCAGCGGGAAAGGAACGTCGATCCTCGACATCTCCGACCCCACGGAGCCTCGAGTCATCCGGCAGTGGGACGCCCCGGCAGGGTCACACACCCACAAGGTGCAGGTGGCCGACGGGCTCCTCGTGGTGAATCACGAGTTGTTTCGCAGTGAAGGCCCGGCACCGGTGGGCATGGCCATCTACGACCTCGACGACGCGCTGGACCCGAAACGTGTCGGGTTCTTCGACACCGGTGGTCGCGGTGTCCATCGCATAGTCTTCGAGGGCGGCGACTTCGCCTATATCTCGGCGACACCTGACGGCTACACCGGGAGGATCTGGATGATCATCGACGTCTCCGATCCCACCCAACCAACCGAGGTCGGACGCTGGTGGTGGCCTGGGATGTGGGAGGCTGGTGGCGAGATCCTGGAGCCACCTGCCGAGGAGGAGTGGCTGGTGCACCATGCGATGGTCCAAGGCGATCGCGCCTACCTCGGGTTTTGGAACGGGGGCATGGTGGTGATCGACATCTCCGATCCCGCGGCCCCGAAGACCGTATCGCGGCTGGGGTGGGAGGAAGGTGGGCATACCCACACCTGTCTGCCGCTCCCGGCTCGCGACCTTGTCGTGGTCACCGACGAGGCGACGACGGATGGGTGTGACGGCAGTCGCCACATGGTGAGAATCGTCGACATCTCGAATGAGAACGCTCCATTCGTGCGTTCGATCTGCCCGGTGCCGGAAGGGGATTTCTGCGAGCGCGGCTTGCGGTTCGGGGCGCACTGTCTTCACGAGAACCGCCCCGACAGCTATCGGAGCCAGGAGCTCGTTTTCGTCACCTATTTCAACGCCGGCCTCAGGGTCTACGACATTGCTGACGCTGATCGTCCGGTGGAGGTGGCTCATTGGATACCGGAATGCCCCCCGAACCAGGCGGCTGTGCAGATAAACGACGTGTTCGTGTCCGATACCCTCACCGTGTACGCCACGGATCGGGTCAACGGAGGCGTCTACATCCTCGAGCCCGAACCGGAGTTGTCGGCACGGATGACACGAGCCGCCTCTTGATTCCCCCGATGAGGCGACCATGACCACATACGACGTCCACGCCCACTGCATCCCCGAATCGCTGTTCGACCTGCTTCGTGTCGATGGACCCCGCCTCGGGATCGAGTTGCGAGACGATGGTGAAGGGGAGTTCGCCGTGATCGGTGGTCGCGTTCGGCTCGCGCCCTTCCGCCCCATCCTCAGTGACCTCGACGCACGCATTCGGGCGATGGACGAATCGGGCGTAGATGTGCAGCTTCTCAGCGGTTGGATCGACCTCACCGCCTACGCCCTCGACGTCGACACCGGAGCCGAGTATTCGCGACGGTTCAACGAGATCACCGCCGCCGAGGCCGCCCGACACCCCGATCGCTTTCTGCCCATGGGCACCATTCCGCTTCAAGACCCCGCCGGTGCGGCGACAGAGCTCGACTTCGCGGTGACGAAGCTGGGCATGGCCGGAGTCCAGATCGCCACCACTGTGGACGGGACTGATCTCGACAATGCCGGTCTCGACCCCTTCTGGGAGGCAGCCGCTGATCTCGGGTGTCTCGTCGTCCTGCACCCCTGCGACCCTCTGCCGGGAGTCGACCTGTCACGGAACTTCCTCGACAATATGGTGGGCCGTCCTGCGGAGAGCACCATCGCCGTGGGGCATCTCCTGTTCAGCGGGGTTCTCGAGCGTTTCCCCGGTCTCGCGATCTGCGTGGTGCACGGAGGCGGTTTCGTCCCCTACCAACTAGGCCGGATGCAACGAGGATTCGACGCCGCCCCCAAGCTGTCGGCCCAGCACATCACCATTCCCCCTTCCGAGCTGGCGCGCCGCCTCTACTACGACACTGTGCTCCACGACCCCAAGTCGCTCGCCTTCCTCGTCGAGCAAGTCGGATCTGACCACGTTCTGATGGGGACCGACTACCCATTCCCTATGGGTGACCCCAGCCCGGTCGACACCGTGAACGCCATACCGGGTCTGTCGGAAGCGGAGCGAAGGCTCATCCTCGGGGAGAATGTGGCAGGTCTCCTGGCCGGTGTTCGGCGCTAGGCCGGCTCGAAGGGGATAGTTGTGATCGACCGAACCCGTGATCCGTTCAATCCTGAGCTCGAGTCACTTACCTGCTTCGACTGTGGCACCTCCCACGAGGTGGGCCGGCTCCAGTCCACCTGTGAGCGTTGCGGTCTTCCCCTCCGGGTCAACATGAGGCTGAAGCCCGACACCGATCCCAGCTCGGTCATCGACACTTCCCTTTCTTCGCTTTGGCGCTATTGGCCGGTGCTGCCGGTCTCCCTCGAGGCGTCCGTGTCGCTCACCGAGGGATGGACACCCCTGGTACGGGCCGATCGGCACACCTGGGTGAAAGACGAGGCCCGGAATCCCACCGGGTCGTTCAAGGCGCGCGGGATGTCCATGGCGGTGTCGGTCGCAGTCGCCCTGGGCGTGGACCGTCTCGTCGCCCCCTCAGCCGGCAACGCAGCGGGAGCCCTTGCCGCCTACGGAGCTGCCGCCGGTGTCGACGTCCTGGTTGCCATGCCTGAGGACACCCCTCGCCCATTCGTCGAGGAATGCCGCCAGTACGGGGCAACGATCGAGCTCGTCCCCGGGACCATCTCCGATTCTGGCAAGTGGCTGGCCGAGAATCGCTTGCCCGGCGACTTCGACCTGTCAACCCTGAGAGAGCCATTCCGGGTCGAAGGCAAGAAGACGATGGGATACGAGCTGTGGGAGCAATTCGACGGCGACCTACCCGACGTGATCATCTATCCCACCGGGGGCGGGACCGGGCTCGTCGGGATGTGGAAGGCGTTCGACGAGATGGAGGCCATGGGTTGGCTCGGTCCCGAGCGCCCCCGGCTGGTTTCAGTGCAGTCCGATGGCTGTGCACCCGTCGTGGCGGGACTGTTGGCCGAGGAAACTCGCACCGAGCCCTGGTCTGATCCGAGGACCACCGCATACGGGCTCAGAGTCCCCAACCCCATCGCCGGATTCCTCTGTCTGCGAGCAATTCGCGAGACCAACGGAACTGCCGTGGCCGTGCCCGAATCGGGAATCGCGCCCGCCGCAATGGCGATGTCGGCAGCGACCGGTGTGGACGCCTGCCCGGAAGCCGGGGCAGCATGGGCCGCAATGGGGATCCTCAGGGATCAGGGTTGGATCGGGGTCGAGGAGCGAACTCTCGTGTTCAACACCGGCACCGGTCTGAAATACCGCTGAGGGGCGCTCATCGACCTTCTGTGCGAGGGTCGAGGACGTCCCGCAAACCGTCGCCCACGAGGTTGAACGACAGCGCCCACAGGAAGACCATCAATCCAGGAAACGTCGAGGTCCACCATCTCCCGGCGATGATGTCCGCCTGCCCTTCGCTGACCAGCGTGCCCCACTCCGCCTGGCCCGCGACCGAGAGGCCGATGAAGGCGAGCGTGGCTCCGAACAGGACTGCGTGGCCCATGTCCAGTGTCGCTTGCACGGCTACGGGCGTGAACGAGTTGGGAAGGATGTCTCTCCGGATGATCCCGAACTTGGAGTCCCCGACGACTCGCGCTGCGTCGACGTAGTCCTCCTCACGCACCTGGAGGATCTGACTTCGAATGAGCCGGGCGTAGCGCGCCCACATGATCACAGCTAGCGCGACAACGATGTTGATGAACGATGGGCCCAAGATCGCAGCAATCGCCAACGGGAAGATCAGCGCCGGAATCGCCAAGAAGATGTCCACGATGCGCATGAGAAAAGCGTCGACCTTGCCGCCGACGATGCCCGCCGTGCAGCCGACGATCAGACCTATGAGAACCGCTCCTCCCACGACGTAGATCGACAGTTGAAGCGAGAGGCGGGCCCCCCAGACGACTCCGTAGAGGACGTCGCCTCCCATACGGGTGGTCCCCAGAACATGGCCCGGGCTTCCTGGTGGGACCGCGACGGCACTCAGGTCCCTCGGCATCTGAAATGCGTCCCGAGGGTTCTCAGGCACGATCAGCGGAGCGAAGATCGCCATGGCGAGCATCAAGAGGATCAGAGTCGCGCCGACGGCAGTACTTCCCCTGCTGAACGCTTCCACGGTGGTGCCCCAGAGGCGTCGTGTCCTGACCCGGAAGGGAGTGTCCCGGAGGACGCGTGGTGCAGTTTCGGCGTGGACGGCATGAAACCACATGACTAGGTCTTCCTCAGGACGACGCGACGATCGAGATAGCCGTACATGACGTCTACGAACAGGTTAATGACCAGGAAGAGGATGCTCGTGAAGATGACGAAGGCCAGCGTGGTCGCCTGGTCACCGCTCAGGACTGAATCGGCCATCCAGCTCCCGAGACCCGGCCACCCGAAGATGGTCTCCACCACGACGGTGCCCTCGAACATGATGCCGACGGCGAGGCCGATCACGGTGATCGTCGGGATGAAGGCATTGCGGCGGGCGTGGCGGCGGACGACGAGCCGCTCGGGAAGGCCGCGCGCCCGGGCGGCATCGACGTAGTCCTTCCCCATCTCATCGAGAAGCGAGGACCGCATCATCCTGGTGACAATGCCCACAGCGGCGTAGCCCAACGTGAGCGCGGGCAAAACCATATGCCAGAGGGCGTCCCGGAGCGCATTGAAGTTGCCGGCGAGGATGGAGTCGATCACATAGAAATTGGTGGGATGCGGGATGCTGTTCCACAACTCGGGATCGGATCGGCCATGGGGGAACCATCCCAGGTAGGACCAGAAAATGATGAGGAGGACGATCCCGAGCCAGAAGGTCGGCATGGAAGCTCCGCCCACGGCGAAGACACTGGTGAGCTGATCCGGCATTCGGTTACGGCGTCTGGCGGCGAAAGTCCCGAGCCCTATTCCCAGCGCGACCGCCCAGAGGGCCGCGGCGGCACCCAGTTCGAAGGAGGCGGCCAACTTCTGGGGGAATACCTGGCTCACCGGCGCCGCCGCCACGGCAGACCAGCCGAGATCGCCCTGGGCCACCCCACCCAGCCAGGCGAGGTACTGCATGTGGACCGGTTCGTCGAGATTGAAACGCTCTTCGAGAGCGGCGATCTCCTCGGCGGTCATGCCCGGCTCCAGATAGGGGCCGATGGTGGTGCCGCCGAGCCGGGTCAGTCCGAAGACGAGGATGCTGACCGCCAGGATCACGAAGGGCAATGCCAGCAACCGTCGTGCTATGTACCTATGCAATCTTCAGACTCCTCAATCGAGTCGGTGCATCCACCCCGGTGTTCGAAGATCCGCGATGACTCGGAGATAGTACCGCCGGACTGACCTAGATCCGTCCGGCGGTGCAACTCACTTCAGGCATCTCCCGCGTTTTTCCAAGGGACGATCAGAGATCGCGTTCAACTCACTTGTCGTAGATAGCCCAGTACTGGGAAGGCCTCGGCCACATCGGATTCTCAATATGACCGGTGACCCAGTCCCCACGAGCGGACGGTGCACCCTCGTTGGCCGGCATGATCCACATCGCCTCTTCGTAGAGGACATTCTGGATCTCTGAGAGGAGGGCCAGTCGCTCTTCCTCGTCCAAGGAGGTGCGTGCCGACTGGATCAGCGCGTCGATTGCCTCGGGGTCGGAGTAGCCATCAACGAAGCTGTTGACCGCCCCGTACCGGCCGTCGGACACCGCGCTGTCGAACAGGTAGGCGTCGGGGGTGCTGTACTGCGAGCTGGTGTAGGACCACAGCGCGATGGGCAACGGATCTGTGGCCAGCATCTCGTCGAATTGCGCCTCTGGCACCGCCAGCACGTTCACGTGGAAGTTGGGGTTCAGTGCTTCGATGCTGTCCTTGAGGGTCAGAGCCGCGCCGGTGAATCCTTCATGGGTCTGGTCGCTGGCGATCGAGATCGTGAATCCCTCTTCCCAGTAACCGGCCTCAGTGAAGAGCTGTTCCGCCATCGCGGGATCGGTCGGGTAGATCGGCGCGTCCGGGTCGTAGCCATACATCCCCGTCGGAAGGAGGAAGCTGGCCCGGCCACCGAGACCACCCAGGATTCCGTCGATGTAGCCCTGATAGTTGAAGGCGTAATTGAACGCCTGCCTCACCCGCGGGTCCTGGAAGAAGTCAAGCGGGATGGTGTCGCCGTCGGGGAGCACCCCTTCGGCGATGTTCATGTTCATGCCGATCTGGAGCACCTGGAGGTCCAAGTTGGTGGTGTCGACGACGGCATGCTCGATGCCGGCGAAAGAGGGCACGTCGGTGGGGCTGATGTCGACAATGTCGTACTCCCGCGCTTGCAGACCCGTTGCCGGCGAGTCGACGATCAATTCCCAGCGCACCGGCAGATGGGCGGGCTCGCCCCAGTAGTCGGGGTTGATGTCAAAGCCCATGCGGTCGCCGCGTTCCCAGGTGGCGAGGACGTAGGGGCCGGTGCCCACCATGTTCTGGGCCATGTACTCGTTCGGCTCACCAGCCACCACGCCACCGTTGGCCTCGACTGCATCCATGCTCACGACGCTGGCGGCGGGCGCAGCGGCGAGGAAGGCGAGGAAGGCGGCGTCGACTGAGCTCAACGTGACCTCGAACGTGAAGTCGTCCACAACTGTGGTCGCGGCCACATTGGAGAAGAGCTCGGACTGACCCTCGGGCAGGGCCATCTCGACGATGCGATCCCAGGAGTACTTGACGTCCTCGGCGGTCAGATCGGTCCCATCCGAGAAGACGACGCCCTCGCGGATCGGGAAGGTGTAAGTGAGCCCGTCCTCGGAGATCAGCCCGTTTTCGACGGTCGGAACCTCAGTGGCCAGGGAGGCGACAGGAGAGCCACTGTCCGGGGGAATAGCCATCAGCCGGTCATAGACGTTAAGGATCACGTTCATGCCGACATCGTTCCCATTCACCGCCGCCGGATCGAGGTTGAAGACGTCGTCGTTGACAGTGACGACGAGCACATCCGGATTGGGCACATCACCATCGGCTGCAGTGGACCCAGGGGCGGCGGTATCACCCGGGGCGGCGGTGTCACCCGGGGCGGCGGTGTCACCCGGTGCGGACGTGCCGTCGGTGGTGTCGCTGTCGCACGCCGTGATGACCAGCGCGAGGACGGCACACATGGCCAGGATCCTCCACGCAATCGATTTTTGTCCCATCGGAGTCCTCCTCGATTTGTGTCCGTACGAACGGGCTCGGTCGTCAGCCCAATCGTTTGCACGCTAACCAGCAGCGTCGGCGACTGTCAACCGATTCCGAGGTGACTACCCACGGCCTCGATGACGACTGGGTGTTCGGGCTGGCCAGACGGTGGTGATCCAGCCCAACGTCATCTCCTCCGACGAGACCGCGGGGTCCAGGTAGGGGAGCTGTGCGTGGTCACCGACGAGGGGGCGGTGTCGCTGCACTCCCTTCCCCCCTCGAGCTGAACACAGTGGGGTGACGCCGGGGGAGCGCAAACGTATGTGCTGCTACGGTCGCATCGTAAGTGGCCCCGCGTTGTATTTGATGCGAGGGCAACAGGAGACAAGAGAGGAGAGACCCGTCGTGACTTCACTCACTCCCGCAAAGGAGTCCGCATTCGAGAAGGTCAGAGGGCTGTGGATCGCCATCCCCACACCTTTCACCCTCTCCGGCGAGATCGATGAAGGCACCCTGCGCAAGGCAGTGGACTACTACATCGAGGGAATCGATGTCGACGGCATCTTCTGCGGAGGCGTCATGGGCGAGTTCTGGGCGATGACGCTCGAGGAGCGGGCCCGAGTCCACGAGCTCGTTGTGAGCGCCGCCGCGGGGCGGGTGCCGATCATGGTCCACATCGGACATCACGTCTACTCGGAGGCGGCCCAGCTCAGCCGGCACGCCGAGCAGATCGGAGCCGACTTCGTGATCGCTATGAACCCCTACTTCCCGATCAAGCCCTCCGAGGACATCATCCGCGAGTGGTATCGCCGCCTCGCATCGGAGTCTTCGGCGCCGTTCTTCCTGTTCAACACCTCGTACTCCGGGTACTCACTGAGCCCGGATCTGATCACCGAGCTGAGCGACCTCGAAACGGTGTGCGGGATCAAGAACCCGAAGCCGAGGGAACACCTCCTCGAGGTCCAGCAAAGAGTGGGCGACCGCATCGTCGTATGCGATGCCGACGAGGGCGACTGGCTCGGGCTTCATCTGGATCATGGCTTCCAGTCTTTGATGTCGACACCGGCCCTGGCCATGTACCAGACCCCGACTCGTCTTCCGATCCGTGACTACACCCGCATGGCAGATGGGGGGAACCTCGACGGCGCGTGGGAGCTGCATGGAACACTCGGGAGCGAGCGAGCCGGCTTCGATCGATGGATGCGTGGGCAGTGGTTGGCGCATGGTGAAGGCGCGATTCCGATCGCGGAGCTCAAGGCCTGGCTCGGGCTCATGGGCTTGCCCCAGGGACCTGTTCGGCCACCTCTGATTCCGTTGAGCGAAGCCAGGATGGAGGCGCTGCGCTCCGACCTCGACGGTCTGGGGCTCCTCGACTCCATCCAGGCATGAGCCATTGCGCGATCCTGCGACCCAACACTCTCGAACCAGAGGCCGGGTCCGCCCCGGGCCCCGAGGAGGACATTCATGACACCCGGTGACGTCGACTTCAAAGAAGCGGTGGGCAAGCTCCACACCGAGGTCTTCGGTCGTATCGCCAACACCCCCTGGTATGGCGATGCGGTTTACGAGCGGTTCTCAGACGCCGAGTACCAGCGACGCTTCGCCGCCACCCGGGAGAAGATGAAGCGGCTGGGTATCGACGTGCTGATCGCCGCTGGCGGGCCCAATCACTGGAGTTGGGGAGGGGGGATGCGATGGCTGAGCAACCATTGGGAATGGCACGGCATGTCGGCCTACGTCGTGGTCCCACCCGAGGGACAGCCCGTCTTGGTCTGCGGACCCGGTGGCGCACACCGCGAGGCGGTCCGCCGCGCCACTCCACTGGAGGATGTCCGTCACTCGCGATGGGGCCACTCCGGCGAGGTCATGGCGGAACTGATCCGAGAGTGGGGCCTCGCCGACGCGACCATTGGGGTGTCACAGGTCGATCCTGTCTACGGGCACTATCTCCCCGTCGACGAGTGGGAGCGACTCCGCGACGGGCTGCCGGAAGCGACGCTGGAGCGGGTCGGAGACTTCTTCCACGAGTTGGTCCACGTCAAAAGCCCAGAAGAGATCGAGTGCGTCCGGAAGGCGGGCGTGCTGATGGACCATGCGCTCGAGGTCATGGCCGCCGCCGCCCGGCCCGGGGTCACCGAGTACCAACTAGCCGCCGCGGCGACCCACGCGGTGATGGACGGCGGAGGTCAGATGGACTTCAACATCATCGGTGCGACTCCGATGGACAACCCTGCGATGGTCTTCGGCAATCCTTGGCCGTCTTCCCGTCCCCTCGAGAAGGGTGACATCATCATCAACGAGCTGGCCTGTGGCTACAACGGCTACTCGGTCCAGGTGGGGACTCCGATCTGCATTGGCGAGCCACCGACCTGGATCAGGGAGTTCTTCGAAGGGGTGGTGCTGCCGGGCTACGACCTGATGGCCGCACAGCTCATCGGCGGAAACACCTGGGACGACGTGATGAGGGCCGGCGTTTTCTTCGAGGAAAAGGGCTACGACGGGCGCCCGCTCCATCTCCACTGCATCGACTTCGTGAGTCACCCGCCACACGTGATGTGGGACCACGTCGTTGCCAATGACGACGAGCTCGACCTCGTGCCCGGAATCGTGGCGATGCTCGAACCGACCATCATCACTCCCGACGGCCTCCTCGGAATCTTCTTCGGTCGTACCTACGTGCTCACAGATGGCGGCCACGAACAGGTGACGAAGTTCCCCCACGAGTTGGTGGTGGTCTGATCCGGGACGGTGAGCGGATCGACTGCCCCCACCCGTTCGCCCGCACCGGTGCGTTCAACCGATCCGCCGTTTTCCGAAGGTCAGACTCCCAGCTTCTCGGCCAACCATCGGAACGTGCCGGGGGCCCAGTGGTCGAAGTACTTGAACGCACAATGCCCCGCGTCTGAGTAGACCCGGGCCTCCTTCCCGGCGACCGGCCCGGTTTCGAGCATGAAGTAGATGTTGCCGATCGGTGCCAGGTGGTCGTGCTTTCCGTTGATCATGAGCACGGGCATCGTGATGTTCTCGAGGATGCCCTGCTCGGAGAGAGCCCATCGGGAGAACTCGGACCGCTCCTCCTCCATAGAAGTGGAGGGGAACGACGGGGGGTCGTCGGGAGCGCCGAAGCGCCATTGGGCTCGTTCGTTCCGGACCCGGACGAACTCCTCGAGCTCTTCGTCGCCCATGACGTACCCGAACGGGTGGCCGGCGTTGGCCACCACCGCCTTGAGCTTCTCCGGGGCGGTGCCTGCCAGTTGCATCACCGAATAGCCGCCTCTGCTGATGCCGAACGCTCCAACGTGCTCACCATCCACCTCGGGCCTGGCCGCGAGATAGTCGACGGCGGCCTCCCAGGCACTGACCGACTCCGGAGCCCAAGGGAAGGGGTTCTCCCCGGTCCCGGGCCCGTCCATCACCAACGCAGCCATGCCATTGGCGATGCACATGTCCTGAGCCCAGCCTCGATCCTCTTTGAAGACGTCGGCGCCACACATGATGAGGACTGCCGGCACCGGAGATTCGGTTCGTGGCGCTCGGAAGTGGGCTCTGATCGTCTTGCCCTGGTGCTCGAACTCGACTACTTCCATCGGGGGCTCGAGGTGGGCGCAGGCTTTCCGGTAGGCCCGGGCGCAGTCGTCGCTTATCCGTTTCTTCACGTCGGACACCTCGCCTGGAAACCGGCCGATCGCGTAGTAGGTCTTTGCCTGGAGGTAGGCGGTTCGCGACGCCTCATAGTCACCCGTCTCTTCCAGCCGGTCGCCTTCGGCCTCGTACCGGCGTCCAACCTCTTCCCACACTGGCACCCATTTGTCCTGGGTCGTGCCCTCGAGTCGGGCGACGGCCGCCTCGAGCTCTGAGATCTCGTCGATCATCGAGAACCAGCGGCGATAGAAGCCACCGTGGACGATGACAAAGGGGTCCTCACTGGGAGCGAAAGCGAGTTCGAGTGTCAATGAAACCTCCTCATTTGCGGGGCAACCTATCGCCTGGGACTTTCACGTGATGCGGGCGCCCAGCCTTTCCGCCATCCAGTCGTCCACCCATGGTGCGAATCTGTACGCCAGGTTGCTCACGCCATGGGTGGCGTCGTCGACGGTGAGCAGGGTGGCGTTGGGAGCTTCCTCGGCGATCCGACGTGCGTGCTCCACACCGATCAGCGGATCGAGCATCCCGTGGACGACGACCAGGGGCTGGGTGATCTTGTCCGCCACCCCGGTCAGGTCGAGCGCCCGTGCCTTCTCCTTCGCCTCCTCGTCCGATTCGGACCACGAGTACTGGCGAAACGCCCCCCGAGTCACGTCCGGAAGCTCGTCCCAACAGTCGATCCAGCTGTACGGGCCGCAGTTGGCCACGGCCGCGGTGACCCTGGGCTCGAAGGCCGCCGCCCTGCATGCGTAGTAACCCCCGAGGCTGGCGCCGTTCAAGCCCACTCTGGTCGTGTCGATCTCTTCGCGTTCTTTGAGCGCGTCGATGGCGGCGGATACCGCCACTTCGTAGTCGTGGCGAATGGGGAGTTTGGCGCTGATTTCGCCCTGACCCGGGCCGTCGAGGCTGAGCACGGCCATCCCCCTCCGCAGGAACGGCCCCCGGCCTCCGTGTCGGGTCTCCTTGGTCGAATCGAGACCGGGCAGGAGCAACACCAGTGGCCACGGCCCGCCCTTTGCAGGCATGCTGAGAAGCCCGCTGAGATCGGCATCGGGGAAGGGAATCGAGACCTTCTCGACCGGCGGTTCCATGAAGGGGAGCACCCGATCGTGACACTCGAGCATCTTGGCGAGCCCGTCGGAATGGGCGCGCTCGTCGTCGACGGACAGGAAATAGGAGAGGTGATAGGACCGTGCCGCCGCCAGAAATGCGTCAACGGCGGAAATCCGGCGTCCCTCATCCCAGGCCTGTTCCCCCATCTCCTCGTGCACCCGGGCTGTTGTCGCCCACTCCGGGCCCCAATCAGACCAGTTGTCGATGCGGTCGAGGGTGGCGGTCAGGTCTCCGAGCGGGATCTGACCCACCAGGAACCTGGCGGCCCAGATGTCGAGGACCTCCTGCACCTGTGGGTCGTGATGGAGGAGGGTGCGGGTCCTGGCCGGATCCACCCTCACAGCAGGGCTCCCGCTTTCTCCACCATGGGCGCGACGGCGACCGCCTCACCGTTGCGGGCCGAGGACTCCAGGCAAGCGTGAACCACCGCCAGGGCGCGGATCGCCTCCAAGGCGCCAACCTCGATCGCGGCCTCACCCCTGATGGCGAGGGCGAACTCGTCGAGCTGCTCCCGGAACATGTCGGTGTGAGGCATGTCGACGGGCGGTCTGACCGACTCCCGATACGCCTGGCTGACCAGGGTGCTCTTCGAGTCGGCCAGATGCGACTCGTCCCAGTTGTTGAAGTCGAGGTCGTAGAACAGGTTCGCCTCTGTCCCCTGGAGACGGAGCTGGTAGACGCCGGGGGAGGCCCATCCCGTGCCCAGATATCCAAGCGGGCCCGACTCGAACTCGAGGATCGACATGATGGCGTCGGGGACCTCCGCCTTGGTGTAGAGCTTGCGGGCGTGACTGGAGACCGCGGCCACCGGGCCGAGCAGGTACTGGAGATTGTCGGCGTGGTGCACCCCGAGCTGGATCATGGCTCCACCCGGGCTCTTGTCGGCGAACCAGCGCCATGTGTCGGTGGTCAGCTCCAGGCCGCGTTCGTTGGAGAAGTTCGCCTCCGCCAGAGAGACCCGACCGATCTTGCCGGTTTCGACCCATTGCTTCATCGCACGATGCCCCCCGAGCCGCCGGGCGCTGTGGCCCACGGCGAAGGCGAGACCCGAAGCTGCGGCCGCCCGGGCGATCTCCCCGGCGTCCTCCATGGTGTGCGCGATCGGTTTGTCGGTGTAGACCGCCTTGCCGGCGTCGAGGCATTCCAGGATGACGCTCTTGTGAGCGTCGTTTGGCGTGGTGACGAGGACCCCCTCGATTTCGGGGTCGGCTAGCAGCTCATCGAGCGTCGAGGCCGCCTTGGGAATGCCGAACTCGTCCTGGAAGGCGGCGCGCCTGTCGGGAGAACGGGAGAAGCAATTGGCCAACTCGATCACCGACCCTCGCTGGGCTCCCCGGGCCAGCACCTTTGCCCAGCGGCCCAGTCCGATCGATCCGAGTTTGACCTGCTCACTCATCTCTCTCCTCCTGGTCGGATTCGAGGAGCAGGTCGAGCTCCTCGATGTTGTTGGCGAAGTCGTCGTGGGGGAAGAAGCAGACGAGTGACATGCGCTCTCCGGCGTCGGCGAGGGTGGCGTGGGGAGTCCCCATCGGGATGCGATACCAGGAGCCCGGGCCTACATCATGGAACACCCCGTTCAGCCAGACTCGACCTCTGCCTGCCACCACGTAGACAATTTCCTCGCTTTGCGGGTGGAGGTGAGGTGATCTGCTGGCGACGTGCTCGATGACCACCTCTCGTACCGTGGACTCACCTTGCCCGGCCTGTCTGAAAGGGTCGGATGTCCTCCTGCCGGGGAAGTCTCGGAAGTCGAGCTCTTCAGCGCCGACGACCGTCATGATCCACGCCTTCTCATTTTCAGGATCGACTGGACCCTGACGGCGATCTCGTCGGCCACCGAGGTGGCGAAGGTGGCAGCACGTTCCTCGTCGGCCCATGCCGGGTTCCCGTACCAGCCGTCGTCTGCGATCTCGGTGACGTCGGTTACGTAGCCATAGACCTCGCGGGACCGGCGCATGGCGTCGAGCTCTTCGGCGCCTTCCGGCCTCGTCGGCTCCGTGACCTGATCGATCTGGGCCAGGTCGGGATCGTGGGCGAGGACGGCAAGAGTCTCGATCCCGCCGCCATGAGTGAGCTCCCCTCCGGCGGGGGCGTAGATGCGCTGTGCGGTGTAACAGGCGTGAGCGGTGATAACGAGCACCTCACTATCGGTTTGGAGATCGGTGGCCACCGCATCCAGAGAGGCGATGTTGCCTTCGTGCCAGTTGACGAAGACAAATGTTGTGGCGCCCATCGCCACCATCTCTTGGCACAGGTTGGACAGATACGACTCGAACACCTCTCGCTTCAGGGAGATGGTGCCGGGGTGCCCGGCGTGGATGGGTGTGACACCGTATTGCCCGGCGGGCACCACGATGGCGTCGAGGGTCTCGGCGAGCTCGGCCGCCACCAGGTCTGCGGCCATGGTGTCGGTCCCGCACGGCAGATGCGGGCCGTGTTGCTCGACGCTCCCGAATGGCATCACTACGACGCCGCTGCGCCCGACCAACTCGGCAACCTCGGGAGAGGTCAGGTCGTAGATCGATCGCCGGGGCATGTCAGAGCACCTCCGCCTCGGCCGGAGTCACCACCGGGTGCAGTGGCGATTGGGAGTCGAGAATCCGGCGCGCCTCGGCGGCAGCCTGGCGACGCAGGGCGAGCTCGCTCTCCTCGGTATACCAGGACATGTGTGGCGTGAGAATGACCTGGTCCCACACCGGCTCGAACTCAGTCACGTCCGGCGGCTCGCGCTCGAAGACATCGAGGGCTGCCATCGCAGGTCGGCCCTCGGCCAGGGCTGACACCAAGGCGGCAGTGTCGACGAGGAGACCGCGCGCGGTGTTCACCAGAATCGCGCCTTGCCTCATCATCCTGAGCTGTTCTTCTCCGAGCAGGTGGCCGTGAGCCGGCGGGGGGGCGTGGAGAGTCACGACATCGGCACCGCCCAACAGCTCGGGAAGCTCGACCAGTCGGGCATCCTCTCCGAGGGTGTGCCTCAGATCCGTCGGCTCGATGACCGGGTCGGAGATGAGGAAACGCTCGAACCCGACACCTCGCAGCATGAGGGCGACTCTGCGCCCGATCCGCCCGAACCCGACCACCCCCACGACCAAGGACGTCGGCAGATGTAGTGGACGCAGGTCGGCTACCCCCCAAGACCCATCCCGCGTCCGGCGGTCGGCAAGGGTCAAACGCCTGATGGAAGCCAGCACCAAGGTGACGGTGTGCAGCGCTACGGCGTCCGTCCCGTAGTCAGGGACATTGGCCACCCACATCCCGAGTGATCGCGCCGTATCGAGATCGACACTGTCCACTCCAACACCGAGCCGGACGATGGCCCGACACCCGAGAGCCTCGAGGGTCCCGGCATCGAAGACGGGCGCCGCTCCGGCGAGGATGACATCGGCGCCGGCGGCCAGTTCGAGGATCCCGGCACGGCTGTCGCCGGGCCCGGAAGTCAATTCGACATCGCCCAGCACCTCACGCTCGACTTCGAAATCGCCGAACCGGGTTCCGAGAATCGCCACCTTGGGTCGCCTGCCATGCACGGGTCGCCGAGTCTAGGTGAGCAATCGTTTGCGTATCAATCGGGCCCTGATCTACCGCACCGGTCGGATGAAGGCTATAAAGGGTGGGCGTGGATGACATCCCATACTTCGAGCCACGCTCGCTGCCTCGTCGGGAGGACCATCGGCTGGTCACCGGTGAAGGGCGCTATGTCGCCGACCTGGCCCCGCCCGAGACCCTGCACCTGGCTTTCGTCCGCAGCACCGAAGCCCATGCCCGGATCACTGCCATCGACACCGATGCAGTCACGATCCCCGGAGTGGTGGGGGTATTCACCGCCGAAGACCTCGACCTAGCTGACATCCCCGGGGACAGCATCGCCGTCCCCGCCCCTGATTTCCCCCGGCCCCACCTCGCCCGGGAGAAGGTGCGGTACGTCGGCGAGCCGGTGGTGGTGGTGGCGGCCAACTCGGCAGTCACCGCTGTCGATGCGGCGGATTTGGTGTGGGTGGACTACGAGCCGCTGCCTGCGGTCACCGACCCCCGGTCGAGCCTCGCTGACGAGGTTCTCATCCACGAAGCAGCCGGGACCAACACGGTCCACCATTCGGACCTCCAGGTCGGTGAGGTCAGAGACGCTTACGACGTCGTCGCCGAGGTCGAGGTGACCAACCAACGGTTGGCGCCCAATCCGATCGAGCCTCTGGTGATCCTTGCGGTGCCCGAGGATGACGGGCGGCTGACCGTCTACATCAGCCACCAGCGGCCCCATGGGGCACAGATGCGGCTGTCCCAACTGCTCGGCATCGATCGGGACAAGCTTCATGTCATCGTGCCCGACGTGGGTGGCGCCTTCGGGATAAAGGGGATGACCTACCCGGAGCACACGGTGACCGCCGCCCTCGCCCTCCGCCTGGCCCGACCCGTGATGTGGGCGGAGCGTCGTCGTGAGCACCTGAGCGGGGGGACACACGGCCGCGGATCGGTGCACAGGGTGAAACTGATGGGGACCCGGGAAGGGCGCATCGAGCGAGCCGAGATCGACATCCTGGCCGACCTCGGCGCCTATCCGCACAACGGGGCGGCCATCCCGATCTTCTCCCGTCTGGTAGCGCTCGGTCTCTACGACATCACCAGCGTCTCGCTGACGACAACCTCGGTGGTGACCAACGCGGCACCGACCGGCTCGTATCGGGGCGCCGGACGGCCGGAGGCCGCCTACGCACTGGAACGGGCGGTGGACGCTTTCGCACGGGTCGCCGATCTCGATCCCGTCGACGTCCGCATGACCAACTTCCTGCCCAGGGAAGCGCTGCCCCATCGCACCCCAACCGGGGCCGTCTACGACTCGGGCGACTACGCCGAGGCCATGCTCCGCGCCGTCGATCTGGTCGGGCTGGCCCCGCTGCGGATCGAGCAACAGGAGCGCCTCGCCGAGGGACGGAACCCGATCGGAGTCGGTTTCGGCGCTTTTGTGGAGCGAGCGGGCGGTGCCGTGGATTCAGGGGAGTATGGGCGTGTCGAGGTCGACCGGGCCGGCACGATGACTATTCGCAGCGGTTCCGCCTCAGCCGGACAAGGTCATGAGACGGCGTGGGCGCAGGTGGCAGCGGCTGCCCTCGGTGTCGCCCCCACTGATGTCATCTACCTAGCAGGCGACACGGACGAGGTGGCAGAGGGCACCGGGACCTTTGCCAGCAGGTCGACTCAGATCGGTGCTGCCGCCATCTGGCGGACGGCTCACGTGGTCCGACAGAAGGCGATCGACCTGACCGCCGAGCTCCTGGAGGCGGCACCGGCGGACATCGTGCTCGCCGACGGGATGTTCTCGATCGTGGGTGTGCCCGGCATCGGAATGAGTTGGTCGGAAGTGGCGGAGGCAGCGCATGAGCGTGGCGTGGACCTGACGGCCGAGGAATTGTTCGTCCCCGGGGCGCAGACCTTCCCCTATGGCGTCCACGCCGGCGTGGTCGAAGTGGACCTCGAATCCGGAGAGGTGACGCTCGAACGGATGGTGGCCGTGGACGATTGCGGCAACGTGCTCAACCCGATGATCGTGGAGGGTCAGCTCCACGGCTCACTGATGCAGGGCATCGGCCAGGCCT
>JALYNX010000362.1 GCA_030772935.1 Actinomycetota bacterium
CCTTCAGACAGTCGTGGTTGACAGCCACCCGCCGAGACTCCTCGAGCTCTTCAGCGAGCGGGACCATCCCGAGGCCAAGCGCGAGCTGGTAGAGATGTTCGACGGACTGGCTCAGCGACTCGCCCGACGGTTTCGAGGGCGAGGCGTGGCATTGGATGATCTGGTCCAGGTGGCGCGTTACGGTTTGCTGAAGGCGATTGATCGCTTCGACCCGGAGCGTGAGGTCCAGTTTTCGACGTATGCCGGTCGCACCATCATCGGCGAGATCAAGCACTACTTCCGTGACCAGGCGTGGTCAGTCCGGGTGCCTCGATCCCTCCAGAACCTCTGGTTGGAGGTGTCGCGGACAGTTGACGAGCTCACTCATTCGCTGGGCAGGTCTCCGACGATTTCGGAGATAGCCGAACAGCTCGAGGTCGACGACGAGCAAGTCTTGGAGGCCCTCGATGCCGGGTCCGCCTACACGGCGAGCTCACTGGACCGCACCGTGGGTGAGGACGGGGAGAGCACACTTGTCGACCATCTGGGTGATGTTGACCCCGAGTTCGAGACTGCGGCCGTTAGGGGAGCATTGGCCGTCCATCTGCGCACGCTCCCCGAACGGGAGCGCATGGTGCTGTACCTGCGTTTCTTCGACGGCAGGACCCAGGGCGAGATAGCTCAGGAGATCGGGGTCTCCCAGGTTCATGTCTCGCGGATCTTGAGCCGCACCCTGGAGGAGCTTCGAGAAGAGCTTGGTCACACGCTCGAAGATGGCGACGGCGAAGCCTGAATCGACAACACCGGTCAGAGGCAGTCCGATCGGGCAGCGACGTTTAGGCGATTGGGGTGTTGGGTAGTCAATAGGGCAAAAGCCGCGCCGGGCAGGAGCCGGGAAACCAGGATCATGGGAGGTCTGGCAGTAATTTGTCACCCACGACCCCGTCCAGCTCTCTATTTAGGCGCCAATCATTGTGAACGATATGCGTTTAGTCCTAAAAGCCGATGAGCGGGCACCCGCCAAAGCCCGCGATCAGTTGTCGAAGTTTCGAGCCAAATTGGAGCCACGTTTCGACGATGTGGTTCTGGTCGTCTCGGAGCTGGTGACCAACAGTGTGCGCCACTCGTTCACCACAAAGCCGATCCAAATGCAGGTGAAGATCTCAGACTCGCGGATTCGTCTCGAGGTATCTGACTGGGGTACCGGATTCGATGCTGCGACAAGCCTCAGGAGCGGCGGTCTCGGACTCTTGATCGTTGACCGTGTCGCGGCCAGTTGGGGAGTGGAGATCAACGGTGTGTGCACCGTGTGGGTCGAGATTTCGAAGGTCCCTGAATTGGCGACTGGCTTCGACTCGAGTCGGAGCCAGTCACCGGTGGGAGTCAGGCAGCCAAGCGACTGAGAACGTCCTTGATCGTGGCCGCGCCCTCTCCGGTCTTTGCCTTGATCGCTCCTACGAGCTGATCCAGGTTCCCCCGAGCCTGCTCGAGCTCATCGTCGGTCAGGTCAGCCCAGCGCTCGCGAACCGAGCCCTTGAAGCGTTGCCAGTGGCCGTCGTCCTTCATTCTCTGGGTCCAATCGGTCATTTCTGAACCTCCTCGTCAGGAAACGGATGTCGGCCCTTCTCTCGAGGACCGCTCTGTTTTGCCTTCCCCTGACTGATCGGGTTCATACCTCATCGTGGCGCTAGTATCCGCGCCCTTCGAGACGGAGTCCGAGGGGTTTGACGACCAGTTTCACCTACACAGTCGATAGAGACACTCAGCGAGTGATTATTCGCCTTGCCGGTGAGATCGATCTCGCGGCGGCACCTCGGGTCGAGTCGGCCATCGAAGAGGCCCTCGCCGGGGAGGGTGGGGTCGATATCACGATCGACCTCGACGGCGTCACCTTCCTCGATTCAACGGGGCTTCGGGTGTTGGTGGCCGCCCACTCGCGATGTGCCGGGGAGGGCAGGACTCTCACTCTGGTCGACCCGTCGCCAGCGGTCTCACGAATCCTGGAGATCACCGGTCTGGGTCAGACCCTCCTGGCTGACGGTTAGCGCGCCGGCCGCGGTGACCCGCACCAGCAGGATCGACGCGTCATCCCCGGTGCCACGGCTCGGTTGACTGGCCATGAGCTGATCGGCCAACCCATCGAGGCTCCCACGGTGCGAGGCGACCTCGGCAATCAGCTCGTCCAATGAGTCGTATAGGTCACGACCAGGCTCCTCGATTAGCCCGTCCGTGAACATTACGAGAAGGTCACCCTCGGCGAGAGTGACAGACGCCTCGGTCCGAACACTGTCCGGTGTGATCCCGACCGGCGTGTCCGACCCCTCGTCGAGGATCTCGACTGTGCCATCCGCTCGACAGAGGATGGCCGGGATGTGCCCCGCTCTGCTGTAGCGAAGGCCACCCGTTGCGGCCGAGATAAGGGCATAGAACACTGTTGTCATCTCGGTGGTCTCAACGGTCTGATCGATGATTTCGAGTTGACGGGCGGGGCCTCCGACGCCGGCACGGGCCAAGCCGCGCAGGGTGTTGCGCATCTCCGCCATGTGCGCCACGGTTTGCGAGCCATGACCTGAGACATCACCCACGACCAGGGCCAGGTCACCGCTGGCATCAAAGAACACGTCGTACCAGTCCCCCCCCGCTCCAGCGCGCGTCGCCGCCGGCAGGTACCGAACCTCCATCTCCAAACCGTCGACCGTTGGCAGGGATTCACTGCCGAACCACCGCAAGAGACCGTTGACCAAGTCGCGGTGCTCGGCGAGTGCCTTGGCCCGTTCCCGGCTCGCGGTGATCGCGCTCCACGCCGCGAGAAGAGAGAGGACGAACAGGGCGCCGACCAAGGTGATTGTCATGACCACGGCGCGGCGGGCGTCGGCAATGCCTTGGATTGCTCGTTCCCGCACCTCGTCGTTGAGTCTCATCGCCCCTTCGAGCACCAGGTCGACTTCCGCGGTGGCTATTGCAAACCACGATTGTGGGGTCACGTCGAGGTTGGTCTGGTTGACTATCTGCTCCAGAGTTTCCTCCACGGCCTGCGACTCAGCGGAATCGGCCAACTCGGCGACTTGCGAGCGAAACTCACCGCTGAGAAGGGCCTGGGCCGCCCGCAGGTTCACATCCGACTCTCGACCGAGCAGCGACAGTTGAATCTCCTCCTGTTCGGTCAGTTCCTCGGATGCCGCGAGCAAGCGAGCCACGGCAGCTCGTCTGGTGGCTAGTGATGACGACGAGTCGAGGAGGGAGAGGACTGCGCGTCTCATCCGCACGTCCTCGGCATCATTGGTGAGGAG
>JALYNX010000363.1 GCA_030772935.1 Actinomycetota bacterium
CCTCAGGCCCGGGCACTAACGAGCGCCATGGTGTTCTGGCGCGGTCACCCTACTCATCACTCACAGGGTGATCTCAAGGGTGCCGTCGTCGTGAACCAGCGCCCTATCGCTGTGGTCGAGCAGGATCACCGAGTCCCGTTCCACGATGAGTGCGGGACCAGCCACCTCGAATCCGGCTGGGAGATGCTCACGATGCCAGATCGCCCGCCCCTCTTTTGTGGTTGCCATTTGCTCTGGTGCCTGGTCCGCCGACAGTCGGGGAAGCTCACCCCAGCTGATCGAGGCGGTCCCCGTCACTTCGGCCCGAAGGTCGACCAACTCGATCGGCTCCCCCGGCCGATCGAACCCAAAGCGGGAGCGATGAGTCTGCTCGAACGAGGAGCGAAGTCGGCTCCAGTCGGGATCGGCTATCACCGCCAGCTCATGCGATTGGCCCACATACCTCACTTCTCCGTGAACAACGGCCTCTCCCTTTCCCGGTGCCTTCAGTTCGGCGAAGGACGACCTGGCCTGGTCGCGGATCTCGACGATCATCCGGGCAAGGCGCTCCGATCCCTCCTCGAGAAACACGGTTCGAGTGGCATCAGCGCGTGGTCTCGCCAGCAGCAACCCGAGGGCGGAGAACACGCCGGACAACGGTGGGATCAGCACGATGCGCATTCCCAGCCTCCTGGCGAGGCGGGCTGCGTGGAGCCCACCGGCACCTCCGAACGCCACCAGCGCCGACTCCCGCGGATCGGAGCCTTCTTCGACCGAAACCCCGCGAATCGCCCGCTCCATGTGGGAGTCGACGATCTCGATGACCCCCAGGGCAGTGGCGTCGAGGTCGAGCCCCGCCTCCCGGCCCAAGGTGGTCAAGGCAGCGGCGGCGGCCGCCGCGTCGAGCGCCACCGAACCGGCGAGGGCCAGGTCGGGAGGCAGGAACCCAAGGACGACGTTGGCGTCGGTGACTGTTGGCGCGGTTCCCCCCCGGCCGTAGGCCACCGGGCCGGGAACGGCACCCGCGGACCGCGGGCCGACCCTGAGAGCCCCTCCCTCGTCCAGCCAGACGATGCTCCCCCCACCGGCACCGATGGTGTTGACCGGTAGCGACGGTACCCGGTTCACCCGACCCGCCACCCGCTTCCCCATCCCCACCAGGGCCTCCCCGTCGGTGATGCGGCACACGTCCGTGGAGGTGCCGCCCATGTCAAAGCTGATCGCGGAGCTGTGGCCCTTGGCCCTGGCCAGCTCGGCGGCAGCGACCACCCCGGCCGCGGGGCCGGAGAGGACCAGGCGACCCGCCAGTTCAGAAGCGCGCTCGAATGGCAACAAACCCCCGGCGGAAGTCATGACGAGGCGGCTTGGAGTCACAAGACGGTCTCCCAGACGTTGGAGATAGCCGGTCACTTCCGGCGAGAGATAGGCGTTGAGAACGGTGGTGGCGATTCGCTCGTATTCTCGGAATCCGGGGGAGACCCGGGCAGCGGTCGACACCGGGACTCCGAGGCGATCCTCGATGAGGGAAGCGAGTTCCAATTCCGCTCGAGGATCGAGATAGGAGCGGACCAAGGCGACCGCCACCGCCTCTGGCGCGAGAGCTTCGAGCTCCTTCAACATCTCCTCCGCCTCCCCATTGGCGCCCAGGCGAAGCTGATTCGGCACCAAAGGACGCGGGCGGTCGACGAAGGGGTCATAGAGCGAAGGTCGCGCCTGACGGCCGATCTCGATCAGATCCTCGAAACCCTCGGTGGTGACCAGGGCCCCCCGGGCCCCCCGCTCCTCGCGGAGGGCGTTGGTGTCGGCGGTGGTCCCATGGAGGAATAGCGACGTGGACTCGATGTCGAGATGCGCCAGGGCATTCATCACGCCGACCGACTGATCGGGCGTGGTCGGGACCTTTCCCCCTACCAATGTTTCTCCGTCGAAAGCCACGATATCGGTGAAGGTGCCGCCGACATCGACCCCGACCGTCGAGGGCACCCGATTACCCTCGGAAGCCCATGCCGGTGAGTGTCGCCCCTACCCCAAATCCCAACGCCGCGAAATTCTCGGTGGGCGAACCCGTGGGAGGGCCGGCCACCTTCGTCGCCGGCTCAAATCCTGAGGATCCGCTGGCAGCAGCCCTCCTCGCCATACCTGGGGTCACGAGCATGTTCATGAC
>JALYNX010000364.1 GCA_030772935.1 Actinomycetota bacterium
CGAAGGCCAACTCGGCGGCTCGCATCAGGCGGGTGGCGCGTCGCGCCGGTTCCACACTCAGGTGTGCGGCCCGCTGCAGGGCGGCGACGGCGATTGCGATGGCCCCGCGTTTACGGGCCCGCTCGGCAGCTTGCTCCAGCTCGACTGCCACCTCTTCGTCCGGAGTGACCAAGGATGCCGCACGGTGCCAGGCCCGACGGTCGGGCTGATCGACGAGCACTTCGGCCAGAGCGGCGTGAGCACTGTGCCGGTCGGGAACCGTGGCCTCGGCGTAAATAGCGGACCGGACAAGAGGGTGCCGGAAGCGAAGTTCTACGTCACCGATTTCGACGAGCCGCTGTGAGATGGCAGGCGACAGCGAATCCACACCGAGCGTGGTTCCTTCGACCACCGAGGCAGCGGCCAGGATCTCGGCGAGGATTCCTCCGTCATCGACAGCTGCGACACGGAGCAGAGTTCGAGTGTCGGCCGGCAGCTCCGACATCCGCCCGGCGAAGGCCCGCTCGAGACGGGTAGTGAGGGGCACCAGGGGGGAGAGAAGGTCCACGCGGTCCGGGCTCAGCTGGAGCGCGGTGAGCAACTCGAGCAGTGCCAGAGGATTGCCCGCCGCATTTTCGAGGAGGCGAACCCGCACGGCCGTTGTGAGCTCAACTTCCTGGGCATCGAGCAGGGCGGCAGCAGCATCCTGATCCAGACCTGCCAGGTGCATCTCCGGAAGGCCGGCGCCGACCAGCGGGCCATCGAAACCCTCGCGGACCGTGACCAGCAGGATGATTGGATCCGCCTCGAGACGCCTGGCGACAAACGCCAACACGTCGGCTGTCGGGGGATCCAGCCAGTGGCCGTCATCGGCGATGAGCAACAACGGTGCGCGGGCCGCGACTTCGCTGAGCAGGTTGAGCGTGGCGAGGGCGATCAGAAAGAAGTCGGGAGCGGCGGCATCCGAGACCCCGAATGCGGCCTCTACCGCCTGTCGCTGCGGGCTGGGCAGGTGCTCGACATCTCCGAGGACCGGTCGCAACAACTGGTGGAGACCGGCAAATGGGAGTCGAGCTTCGGATTGGAGACCCGTCGTTGCCAACACCGACATCTTGCGAGCTCTGGCATGGGTGGCTGTGGAATCCAGCAGGGTCGACTTGCCGATGCCGGCCTCGCCGCTGATCACGAGCGCCGCCCCTCCTTGGCCGACTCT
The DNA here is from genome assembly GCA_030772935.1 of Actinomycetota bacterium. Lineage (GTDB taxonomy): Bacteria > Actinomycetota > Acidimicrobiia > Spongiisociales > ZC4RG35 > JALYNX01. Next base: position 1,193 of record JALYNX010000364.1, read on the forward strand.
GTCGAGGGTCTCGACCAGCATCTGGGTTTCGCGCTCGCGTCCGAAGATCGCAATTCCCGCCATGACCCACCAGATGATATTGCGGCCGAGGTGCGGTTTTTGCGAAACCAGATTCAGTCACATGACGCATGCCATAGCCGGCCTATAAGTCATACGATCCTGGTTCTGGTCCGGACCCAGCCAGGAGGATGGATGTCGATCATCTCAAGGGGCTTTCTCGGCCGTCGGCCCCAAGTCGACGATCCGTCCCGTCTCCCCCCAGGCCAGTATCTCACCGCAGGTTTTCCTGTCCTCTCCGCCGGACCGACCCCAAGAACCCGACTCGAGGAATGGACGTTTCAGCTCCGAGGTCTGGCCGATCCGGCTCGGTCGTGGACCTGGGAAGAGTTCACCGCTCTGCCCACCGACACCGTCACCGTCGACATCCACTGTGTCACCAAATGGTCGAAGTTCGACACAGTTTGGACCGGCGTCTCAGTCGATTACCTCCTGGAGGGAGTCGAAACCGGAGGCGCCCGGTTCCTTACGGCCTTCTGTGACGGGGGATACACCACCAATCTCCCTCTCGACGAAGTGATCGGCGGCAAGGCCTGGGTTGCCTATCAGTTCGACGGGGAGGCGCTGGAGCCACAGCACGGCGGCCCCGCCCGGTTCCTGGTGCCCCATCTCTACTTCTGGAAGAGCGCCAAATGGGTGCGCGGGCTCGAACTTCACACCGAGGACCACCCGGGGTTCTGGGAGACCTACGGCTATCACAATCATGGAGACCCATGGCGGGAACAGCGGTACTCAGGCGACTGAACTGGCTGGCCGCCAAGGTCACCCAGGTCCGAGTCGAAACCGAGCGCGTGCGCAGCATTTTCTTCGAATGCCCGGGCTGGGACGGTCACATGGCCGGTCAGCACGTCGACGTCCGACTCACGGCAGAGGACGGCTACCAGGCCCAGCGAAGCTATTCGATCGGCTCGGCTCCCGAGGACGACCATCTGGTTCTGACCGTGGAGCGGCTTCAGGACGGTGAGGTGTCCCCGTATCTGGTCGATGTGCTCGAGACCGACGACGAACTGGAGATGCGAGGGCCAATCGGCCGATACTTCGTCTGGGAGAATTCCATGGGCGGTCCGCTGCTGATGATCGCCGGAGGGTCGGGAGTGGTTCCTTTCCGATCGATGCTCAGACACCGAGTCGCGTCGCATTCCACGGTTCCCACCCGTCTCCTCTACTCGGCGCGCTCACTCGAGGAGGCGATCTATCGAGATGAGTTGGCGGGTTTGGCCGCCTACGACGAGGTTGATATTCGGTTCACTCTCACCCGCTCCCAACCCACCGGTTGGAACGGATATCGGCGTCGCATCGACCAAGAGATGCTGGCCGAGGTCTCGTGGGCGCCAGAAGAAAAGCCGCTGATCTATGTCTGCGGGCCGACCTCGTTTGTGGAAACGGCGGCCGGTTCACTCGTGGATCTCGGTCACGATCCGGCCTTGATCAGAACCGAGAGATTCGGGCCGACCAGCTAGACGACTCTCAGAAATCGATCCTTTCCCTGAATGGGCCTCCAGCTAAACCGCCAGTGGCCGATTGTGCCCGTCAGAGGCCGACGACTCTCAAGGCCGGGCCCCATTCCTCCGATGTTTCCTTAGACAAAACCTATGCAATCAGCACGACCTCCCACTATCGGTGGGGGCGTTGAGGCAAAGCGACAGTCTCCCCAGAATTCGTTTGGGGGAACCATCCCTACACCGGACTCCGGTGGCCGGCTTCGAGAAACCGAGGAACGGCTCCGCAGTGTGGTCACGGGTGCGCCGGTGATCCTTTTCGCTCTAGACACACACGGGACGATCACCCTCTCGGAGGGAGCCGCCCTGGCATCGCTCGGCCTCGAGCCTGGTGCGACTGTCGGCGAGTCCGTCTTCGACCTGTACCACGATCAGCCGACCGTGCTCAACTACATAAACCGCGCCCTGTCGGGCGAGGCGGTAGCAGCAACCCTCACCCTCGAGGGCGTCACCTTCGATGTGCAGTACTCGCCACAGTTCGACGAGCAGGGCGTGGTGGAGCAGGTGATCGGGGTGGCCACCGACATCACACCTCAGGAGCGGGCCGAGTCTGAGCTGCAGCGTTGGGTGGCATTTGACCGTCTGGTGCATCGAATCTTCACCCGGTTCATCGAGATTGCACCGGATGCCAGCGTCACCCCTGAGGAGTTCGATAACGCAATCCTCCAGGCGCTCGGTGAGATCGGCCGTTTCGCCGCAGCCGCCCGGGGTTTCATTCTCGAAAAGACAGACGAGGGGGACGTCCTCAATCAGACCTACGAGTGGCGCGCCCATGGTGTCGAGCCTCTTCGGGGCGGGGTTCGAGCGATTCCGGTCGAAAGCGTTCCCTGGATGATGGAGCAAGTCGACAAAGGAAAAATGTTGTATGTGCCCGCGATAGAGGCACTGCCACCTGGGGTGGTGGCACAGATTCTCGGGTTTGGCTGTGAGGGCTTGCGGGGGATGGTCTGCATGCCAATGAGCTCGCGGGGCCGAGTGGTTGGTGTGGTTGGATTCGAGTGGACCGACTCTCCAACTGACATGGAAATCCAGTCGGAGATCAAACAATTGGCGGTGGTGCAGGGGCTGTTCTCCAATGCCCTACAACAGCGGCGTATCGGCGGCGATCTCCAGAGAAAGAATCGCCTGCTGCGGGCAGTACTCGAATGCAGCGACGCCTTGATCCGCGCTCGTGACGAAGACAGCTTGCTGGAGGAGGTTTGCCGGATCGTGGTCGAGGTCGGTGGCTTCGTCCAAGCGTGGGTGGGGTTCGACCAAGGCGACGAGGAACGGTCGATCACACCAGTGGCCCAATGGGGCTATGACGATGGGTATCTGGAGAGCCTGAATATCACGTGGGACGAGAGCAACCTCGGACAGGGCCCGATGGGACGTGCCATACGAACCCGGGCCCCGGCCGGAGTCGGGAACATCGCAACCGACCAGGACTTCGAGCCGTGGAGAGCCGAGTCGCTCGAGCGCGGCTGCAAGTCCGCCATGGCTATTCCTCTGGTCCACGGCGACGACCTACTCGGGGCGATCATCGTCTATGCGAGTGTGCCTTGGGCGTTCGATGCACTTGAAGTCGAGATACTCCAGAGGTTTGCGGGCTACCTCTCCTACGGGATCGTGGCGTTGCGGACGCAGACCCTGCGAAAGACGGCCGAGTCACAGCTCCGGGACTCGCTGCGATCCAAGGAGCAACTCATCGCATCCATCTCCCACGAGATGCGAACCCCTCTCACGGCAGTCGTAGGTTTCGCACAGCTTCTCCAGGTTTCGAACTCCGGCTTGTCGGTCGAAGAGCGCGCCGAGCTCATACAGTCGATCGCCGACGAGGGCCTCGACCTGACCAATATCGTCGAGGACCTGCTGACCGCGGCAAAGGCCGAGGCCGGCACGCTCACCGTGGTCAGGGTCCCGGTCGACTTGCGAGCCAATGCAGCCCAAGTGCTCGAGACTCTGAGCCGATACCAGCCAATCGAGCTCATCGGGTCGACAGTGCGGGTTTCCGGTGACCCGGGTCGGGTCCGTCAGATCCTGAGAAACCTCATCTCCAACGCGCTTCGCTATGGAGGCGATCAGATTCAGATAGAGATCTTCGGCGAGCCCGCTCCTCGGGTGCAGGTTCGCGACAACGGGCGAGGTATTCCCGCCGACGAGCGAGACCGAATCTTCGACCCGTACCAGCGTGCCCACAATGCTCCAGGGCTGACCGCATCCATGGGGCTCGGTCTCACCATCTCGCGCAGCCTGGCTCGGCTCATGGGCGGAGACCTCACCTACGAATACGAGGCCGACGTGAGCATCTTCGAGCTGATCCTGCCCAGGCTCGCGCCGCAGGAAGCGGTCGGCATCTGATGGCCGGCTCGGTCACCCCCGCCACTGCCGCTCCCCAGCGCTCCTCGATGGAGAGCTTTCTCGACGAGTTTCAAAAGGTTCGCCTATATCTGAGTATCGGGGGGCTCGCCCTCATCGCGGTCTTCGCCGGCGGTGGGCGATGGAATGGCCTCCTGCTTCCGAGTGGAATCGGCCTATTGCTGATGGGCATCCATGCCGCCTGGTGCCGACATCGACATATCCGATCCCCGAGATCGATGCTTGCGCTGGACCTCACCATCTGGGGCTCGATGATGCTCTTGATGTCTGACTTTCCGGCGCTGGCGGCGGCCAGTCTCGCTTTTCTCTCGCTGCTCACAGTGCTCTTCTCGGACGGGCGTTGGATGGCGACGTTTCTCCTCTATGTGACGACGTGGTTCGGAATCTCCTTCTTTGCAGGCACGGGGCTAAATATCGAGGATGCCGGTGTCTTCGTGGCGATCGTGTTCACGGTGGGCGGAATGGACGTTGTCATGTATCGAGTCAGGGGTTGGCTTGGCCAGCTCGACGGCAACCGCTCGCAGATGTTGGGGACCGTCAGTCATGAGTTGCGAAACAACCTGACCGGGATGATGGGCCTGACCGACGTGTTACAGAGCGCAACCGACATGAGCCCATCGGAGACCAAGGAACTCCTTGGTCTTGCCCATCAGCAGGCGGTCGACGCCAGTGAGATTGTTGAGGACCTGCTGACCGCTTCCCGCCTGGAGAGCTCCGCCCTCAGCGTGGACGTAGAGGCTGTCGACCTCAACCTGGAAGTCGCCACCACTGTCCGCCGGTTCGTCGGTGAGGGAACGCAGGTCTCGATCGAGGTCGAAGAGGACGTGCCCTTGGCGCGAGGTGATTCGCTGCGGGTTCGCCAGATCTTGCGCAACCTCATTTCTAATGCGGTCCGCTACGGGGGTTCTGCGATCCATTTGACCACTCGTGTCGCCGGCGAGCATGTCCAGGTTGTGGTGAGCGACAACGGGGAGGGAGTGCCCGCCGAAGATGAAGCCACGATCTTCCTTCCCTATCGACGATCGATCAACGCCCGACGGGATTCGGCCTCGGTGGGTCTCGGTCTCTGGATCTGTCGTCAGTTGGCTCAAGCCATGGGAGGCACACTCGAATACCGCCGGGTAGAGGAGTCCACCCAGTTCGTCCTGACTCTCGGTGCCCATGATCGGGACCCGGCGAGATCGCCTCAAGCTCTGGCAGCCTCCGGGGCACGGCCGCTGCCGATACTCCCCGACAGCGGGATCTTGCCGGCCGTTTCGCTCTAGTTCACGGTCCGATTTCAGTCATCTGACTGATGCCCGGCGAGACGGCACTCCGTACCTTGGCCGACGTAGATGGTAAGACCAGCGGCCTCATCGACGAGGTTCTGACTGAGCACCCGACCCGCGACCATCGACGGCAACCAACGGGTCGGGTGCCAGGGCATCGCCTGGACTGATTAGGCCGAGCCGAGGTTCATGCCGGCTCGACGGCCGAGGTCGCTCCCAGACCGCGCAGCCAGACCACCACTTCATTTGCACCGCTCCGCAATGCCGCGTCGAGCGGTGTCAACCCGTCCCAGCCGACCCAGTTCAGCTCGGCCCAGTGGTCGAGCAAGTAGGCGGCCGTCGCCAGTTGCCCGCCATGACAGGCGCACCAGAACGCCTCGGTCACCTGCTCGGGTGATGGTTGATCGACCTCGCCGAAACGATCCTCCACCCGTTCGAGCAGCCCGAGCGCGGCAGCCTGCCACAGGTTGGCCTTTCCCCCCCGCTCTACGAGACGGGCCGCAGCCTGCCATTGCCCGAAAGCAACAGCATCTGCGAGCGGGGTCCCGTTCGCGATCACACCCCCGTCAGCTTCGATGTCGGCGCCGGCATCCAGCAGGGCGTCCAACACTTCCACGTCGTCGCTGCTCGCCGCCCAGTGGAGGGCGGTCTCGCGGTGAGAGCCGGCGAAGCGGGCGTCCACCTCGGTGCCGGATGTCAGGAGGAGGGCGACTGTGGCCGGGTTGTTGGGAAAATGACCGGGCCAATCGGTGGCGGCATGGAGCAGGGTCCGAGATGCTGACTCATCTCCGATCCTGGCCGTGGCCAGACCAGGGTTTTCGGCGAGCAGGGATGACAATGTCTCGAGATCACCGCTTTGCACCGCGCTGGTGGCATCGAGAGCCAATCTCGAGCCGGCGTCGATCGTCTCGGTCACTTCTTCCAGGCTTCGACCTGACGAGCGATCGCAGCCGAGTCGAACCAGGTGTTCTCGTATGCGATCAGACCGTCGCGCACTTGGAACAGGTGGAGGATCCTGATCTCTACCGGAGCGCCCCCTCCTGAAATCCCGGCCCAATCACCTTCGACATGACCAGTGACGTTGGACTCGTCAACCACCCATTGCCCATCCTCTGATGGGAAACGGCGCACCGAGACGAAGTGCAGGTCGGGGATGGCTTCGATGATGTCGGAATACACCTGCCCAACCGCCTCCTTGCCGTGTACCGGGCTCAACGGATGAGTGACGTCGTCCCAGACGATGTCATCGGTGTAGGTGGCCAGAGTGCCCGGGACGTCGTGGGCGTTTTCTGCCGCGAAGTGCTGATCGATGATCTCCAAAAGGCTCCCTCAGGTTGGGGCGCATCATACGATTGGGCTCGTGCGAATCGCCGCCTGAGGCCGAATCGTGAATCGTTCAGCTACAGCCGGTGGTGTCCCCGCAGGTCAGACACACGTAGCAACTCCCGTTGCGGATGGTCATGTGACCGCAGTTGGAGCACACCGGTGCATCCCCCATGTTCTCCTTGAGGGCCGAGTCGACTGCAGCTGCGCTGCCAGCGGCGACGACTTTCTCCGTCACCTGGACGGCCAGGCCCCCCTCGACGCGCTCGCTCCGCTCGCTGGCGTCGGTCCCCCCGCCTCGCAGCGGGACATCCGAGGCCAGGCGATCGCTGGGCGAAGACCCACCATCGGGTGAGTCCACGAACGCACCAGCCGCCTTCACCGCGTCCACGTCGGTCTCGGCCACCGCGTCGGTCAGGTCCAACTGGACCCCAGCCTCGACGGCCAGACCCTTGGCGGGCCCGGACAATTCACCGACTCCGCGGTCGGGTGGCACCTGGGCCAGCTCGTCACGCTCGAGATACTCCACGCCCAGGGTCCGGAACACGTAGTCAACGATCGAGTAGGCCATCTTGATGTTGGGATGGCCCTCGACCATG
>JALYNX010000365.1 GCA_030772935.1 Actinomycetota bacterium
CATCGTCGCCGGTCGCGCCCATTCGGAGATCTCGGTACATCGGGATCTCCCCGCTGAGCAGGAACACCGGGCGACCCACCACCTCTACCGCCATCCCGCCCTCGGCGAGCTCGGCATTCACCTCGACCGCCTGGGTTACCACCAGTTTCTCCGGGGTTTCGGCGAACGACCCGGACAGGGAGACCGAAACCGGCTCGTCGTAGACGACGTCGCCTCGGGTGATCACATCGGCGGAGAGGACCTGACTCACCACCTGGACGGTGATGTTCGATGGCTCGGGGGCTTCGGCCTCGGCGGCGATCTCGGCCGGAGAACGGATCTGGGATCCGAAGAACCAGCCCAGTCCGGCGGCGACCACCACGGCGGCTATCACGCCTCCCAGGAGCACATTTCGTCTCAGGGTGGGCACGCCCCCTGCAACGACCCGGGCCCGCTGCGGTCAACCACCCTGAGCGTCACGGATCTGCTCGAGAACCTCCCGATTCGCCGCGATGAAGTCAGCCTCGTACTCCTCGCTCACCGCTTGGTAGGTCTCGTTGTATCCCTCGCGACATTCGAAATCGGCGACCGCGAGATCGATCTCCTCCTGCTGGATGGCGGCCACCGCGTCCATGTCGATGGCCTCACGGGCGCTCTGCTCCGCCTCCTGGAAGAAGGCGTTGAGCTCCTCCTCGGTCTTCTCGGCCATGAACGCCTCGATTTCCTCCTGAGACCAGCCTTCGAAGGGGTCGGCGTAGCCGCCGTTGGCTCCCACGATCGCATCGAATCGGGTTTGGAAGTCCTCGTAGACCGTCTCCCCCATCTTCATCGGGGATTCGAACTCATATCCGGCGGCAGCCATGCATGTCGACCATCCCTGGTCCATTTCCACGATTCGAGGGTCGGCTTGAACCTGCTGGTACATGGCCTCCATCGCTGGGTTGATCTCCGCCCACAGGTCTTCGGTGTTGTTCATCTCGCCGTATTCAGCCTCGTAGGCCTCGCCCTGACACCCGGCTCCATAACCTTCGGTCATCACGTACTCCTCACCGGTCTCGGGGTCGACCTCGGTGTGCGAGCCCTCCATCTGCTCTTCCTGGGTGCCGTAGAGAGCTGCGTACCAGGCATCCTGTTCCGACTGCGACATTGCTTCCAACATCTCCTGGTTGGGATCAACCCATTCCTCGGCCATGGAGGTGGTGTCAGTGGTCTCCTCGTTTCCATACCAGGTGGTGATCCCAAAGCCCTGGGTGCGCACTCGCTCCTCCTCGTTGGTCTCGTCGTAGACGACGAACGAGCCCTGCGGGGGGAGAATCGGCTGGTACTCGAATCCGGAGCCCGCCATGCACTGGCGGATCGACTCCTGAATCCGCGCCTCCTGGGCCTGGAACTCGGCTTGTTGGGCTTCGGGATCGTCGGTGCTGCCATAGCCGAAGAAGTCGGCCATGGTCTCGTCTCCGGATTCTGATGTCTCCGGCTCGGAGCTCCCGGTCTCCTCTTCAACACCTGCGCCCCCACCACCGCAGGCGGCGATGACCAGCGACACAATCGTCGCCCGAACAATCAGGGGCCGCATGTCTCCTCCATTTCAGGCTAAGTGCACCCGCGCCGATGTCGAATTAGACGCTAATGCGCGCCATTTAGTTCCACCGAGCCCCAGCAGCCGTTTCTGCGGTCAACTGTTCCGCCGGGGGAGAATACGCCGGTCATCCAGGGCGGCCGGGTCGAAGAAGGCGGAGACAAACCCGCCGGACTCGGGAAGTCGGTGGGCCCAGGAAGACTTGAACTTCCGACCTCATCCTTATCAGGGATGCGCTCTAACCGGGCTGAGCTATGGGCCCCCGGCAGCCGACGGCTGCGGCGAGGCGTGGAGTTTATCTGGGTCGCTAGGGGAGGCGAACCCGTTGCGGGGTTGAAAGCCCGGGTCCCTCCAGGTCCACGCTCAGACCAGTGTGTAGTGGGTCCTCGATCCTTCCCGGGTCGACGTGACATGCCCGGTTGCCTGGAGCGCCAGAAGGTTGGCCTCCACCCGGGTGGGAGAGAGGAACGGCCCTCTTCCCAAGCGCAGACCGAGTTGGTCGAGGATCGTGAACGCGTCTGCTCGCCCGGTGCGGGCCAGTACCTCGGCGATGGCCACTTTCAACTCACGTGGCTCCAACTGTCCGAGCATCGCGGATGCGAAGCGTCGGGACACCGAGGCCCAAGCCAGGAGAAGCCTCGGCCCTGCCAACAGGTACACGACACTGATCGGCACGAACACCAGTGCCTCCGCGTACGTGTCGACAGTCCAGGAGCCGTATTCGGTGGGGATGCCGACAGCTATCAGGATCGGCTGTGCGAAAGCGCCCAGCGCCAGCGACAGGATCGTCACCACAACGACGAAGTCGGCGATTCCCATGGGCAGACGCAGGATCAGAAAACCCAGCTCGGCGTAGGTGCGTCTCTCGGCGAGGAGGTCACCGAGCCGGTGCCACCAGAAACCATTCGATTGATGCGGTGCGCGAATGTGACGTGGCATGGGCGCCTCGAGCAGGGTGGCGGCCAGCTCCCGCTCGAACCCGGCCAGCGCCCGCGCGCCTAGCAGGGTTGCCACCAGCACCGGGATGCCCACCAGGGTCACAGTCAAGCCGAGCCCAAGCGCCAGTCCGGTGATGACAAAGTTGAAAGAGAGGATCCCCAGCGGCAAGCCGAGCAGCAGGTAGCCGATCGCCCGGTAGGTGCCGGCCTCGGTGTAGGGGCTGAGAAGCCAGCTCAGGCTCACGGTTGGCCTTCCTGTCGTTTGGCGGCCTGTTGGATCAGGATCTCGTCGGGGTGGCGGATCACAAAGGCGAACACCGCATGCGCCGCCACGAAGATGCCCCATCCGAACAGCGGATAGATGTACCAGGGGTAGGTTGTCGTGCCGAGCGCCCAGACGATCACCAGGAATATCTGGCTGGTGGCGTACACCGCGAAGTGCAGCCAGAACCACTGACGCCGGGCAATTCGCTTCGCCTCCCGCTCCCGCACTGCCAATTCGCCGAACTCATCCATTCTCTTCTCCTTCTCTCAGCGTTCTCTCGATCTCGTCGGATGTCCTGGTGAGGATCTCTTCGATCAACTGGAGCTGGGCGGTCCCGGCAAGACGCCGCCGATGGGGTGACATCGCCGAGAAGTTGTCCAGCAGGGGGCCGATCGCGAACTGGTCGTCGCCGTCCTCGGCGCGAGCCGTCAGTGACGCCCAGCGGCCGTCGGTGCTGGCACGTGCAGCCGCCATTCGACCGTCAGGGGTGAGGCGGTAGATGCGGGTGCCATCCCGATCGTCGGTCTCGACATGACCCGACTCGACCAGAGCCACCAAGGCGGGGTAGATCGCCCCCGGGCTTGGCTTCCACCCACCTCCGACCCGGTCCTTGAGCTCACCCATGATCCCGTAACCATGCGCCTCGCCTACCGCCGCCAGGATGGCCACGATTGCCTCTTTGAGCTCTCCTCGACGAAAGACTCTACTCATAACGTAAGTTACGATAACATGGAAACGTAACTTACGCTAGCGAGCTCTCAACGGATGATCAGAAGCTCGTCACCAAACTCGTGCCACAGGTACTGGGCCTCCAGCGCCTCGTAATAGACACGATGCAGAAACGTCTTTCCTACGATCGCCTCGAGGAGGCGGAGATGTGAGGAGTGGGGCTCGTGCCAACCGGTGAGAAGACCATCGACCGCCAGGATCCCCCGCTCCGGGGTCACCACAAGCTCCGTGAGACCCTCACCGGGTTCCAAGGTTCCTTCTGGTGTCGCCACGGTCTCCAACGCTCGGACCACGCTGGTGCCAACCGCAATGAGACGTCCGCCCCCAGCCCGGAGGGCATTGACGGCGGTTGCAGTTGCTGCCGGGACCCGAAACCATTCCTCGCCGGGGGACTCGTCGTCCTCGAATGAAGAGACCCCGGTGTGCAGGGTCACCGGGAGCATCGATATGCCTCGGGCTATTAGGCGGGTTGCCATCTCGGTGGTGAAAGGTCGGCCGGCGCTCGGCATCTCCGAGGACCCGGGGTCGGTGGCAAACACCGTTTGATAGTCAGAAAGAGGCCATTCCCGGCCCGGGAGATAGCGGATCGGACGGCCGTGAGCACTGAGGTATCGATCGAGGTCGTTGGTTTCCTCCAAGACGGCGATCCAGAGACGAGATGATCGGACGCTTCTCGCCAAGAGATGAGCCATTGCGCCCCCGGGAAGGGTCAGGGTTTGCGGCTTCAGTTGCGGTCCGGGGGAAGTGCCACCACCGGGCTCCGGTGTGCGCACCTCGAGGGACCACATCCCATCGGCCATCGGCGAGGCGAGGTGAATCCGCAACTCGGTTCCGTCCTCAGCGACTGCATCTAGGGCAGCGGGAATGGTCCGAGAGGTGTTGACCACCAGGACATCACCCGGGTTGAGGAGATCGATCAGCTCGTGGAAGGTTCGGTGCTCGACCCTGCCCGAGGGTCGATGGGCCACCATGAGGCGAACTCCGTCGCGGGCAACGCCACGTCTCTCCGGTGGGTCGGTCGCCACGTTGGAGTCGGGCAGCGTGAACTCGATGGGCTGGCTGAGGATGGTCATGAACTTTCGGTCCCGGTCGCCCGGTACCGCCCCGAGGGGCGCCCTGCCTCCAAGATCCTCAGCAGCGGAGGAACACTGGATTCCGGCGGGGGTCGGTCCGTGATGTCCTCTCCGGGATAGGCCTCCTGATGCATGGCGGTGTTCATGTCCCCAGGGTCGAACCAGATCACCGTGACTGTGGGCTCCTCGGCTGCGAGGACATTGGAGATCTGCTCGAGCGCCGCCTTGGACGATCCGTAGCCACCCCATCCCTCGTAGTTCTCAATGGCGGCATCGGAGGTGATGTTGACGATCGTCCCCCCGCTGGTCCGGAGCAGTGGGAGCGCCTCCTGGATCAGGCCTAGCGGGGCAGTGACGTTCACGTCATAGACCGTGCTCAACACGTCGAGGGGGTAGTCGGCCAGGTTTGGTTGGGGACTGGGCCCCAGCACCGACGCGTTGTTGATCAAGAGGTCGAGACCGCCGAACTCCGCCGCAGCGGCCACCAGGCGGCTCCGATGCTCCGGATCCGCCACATCGCCGGCAATCGCCACCACCTTCGCATCGTCACTCAGCGCCTGGGCCGCCTCATCCAGGGCTTCTGATCCGCGTCCGTCGATGACCAGAGACCACCCGTCGCCGGCGAGGGCGCGGGCTAGGGCCAGGCCGAGCCCACGGGAGGCACCGGTGACAAGGGCGATTCGGTTGGACATGAGTTCAACCTACAACTTAAAGCTAACTTGAAGTCAAGTGGAGCTATCCGCGTCAGAGGAGACCTACGATCCTCGGCAGGGGTTCCATCGCGGCTGTCCGCGGACTCGTCATGTAGCGAACCCTAAACTAGAGCCAATCCTGGGGACGTAGCTCAGCTGGAAGAGCACCGGCTTTGCAAGCCGGGGGTCGTGGGTTCGAGTCCCATCGTCTCCACTCTCAGGCGCGCACCGGAATGGGACCCATCTCAACTGGTGTTGCATTTGATGGCGTGACCAAGGAGCCGAGATGCCCAATGC
>JALYNX010000366.1 GCA_030772935.1 Actinomycetota bacterium
CACCCAGCCTCCGGTCCCGGATGGCGACTCCCAGCCATCGGATGTCGCCGTCCAACCCTCCGGAACCTCGGCAACCCCGACCACCCGCACCGCCGATCCGCCGGGCACCTCGATCTCGAAGTCCCCGGAGACCGACACCGGTGTCTCGGCCATCGGCGTTCCCAGCCGCAGCCACCCCCCGCCTTCGACCTGGAGCTCGGTGACCTGCAAAGCCGTGAGGTCTGCTGACAGCACACCACCCAGGGACAGCGCCCAAGGCGGGGCAGGGTCAAGCTCCAGGCTCCATCCTGCAAACGTGTACAACCCGGGATCCGGAACCGGGTCGAGAACCACCGCCATCGATTCTCCCTGGGTCCTTTCCACCGCCTCAGGAAGTCCGATATCACCACCGGTGCGAATCGGCAGCACCGCATACAAGTAGCCAGACCGTCCGAGCCCGACCTCGAGCGTTCCATCGATACGGGCCGACAGGGCTGCAGTGGTCGCCGAATCCGACGTCGGGCCCACCAGTGACGCAGCAGAGGAGGGCATCGCATCCCAGCCCAGGATGTGACAGCCGAGGAAAACGCCAAGTGCGGCCACGGTGACTAGAGGGACCAGGCCGGAGAGACGGACCTTTCCCCAGCGATGCCCTCTCGCAAGGACGCCGAGACCTCCCACCAGAAGCCACATGGGCCACCAGGCAACGAAGTCGATCGCAACCGATCTGCTCAAGATCCCGAGCACGGCCGCGAGCAGAATCCCGACTAGGACGGCCACCGGGAGCAGCCATGCCCGCGGAACGCCCGGGCCCGAGCCCGAGGCGGTGTGGGTCATTCTTCGTAACCGACGCCGAGAATGACGATCAGGTCAGATCCGGGGGCCATCTCCGGGTCGGGTAGCGGTTCGACCGTTGCCTCCGGCAGGAGAGCGAGCAACACGTTGGCTTCCGCCGAGAAGCCCTCTCGATACCAGATCCGCGACGGGTCGTACTCCGGGTCGAGGTCGTCGGCCGGCAGTGTCTGGTATCCGGCGTCAACGAGTTCCTGGGTGAATCGACCCGCGGCGCCAGACAACTCGATCGAGTTGAACACCATCACCCGTACCTCCCCAGGTGGTCGCAGTGGGACTGTCGCCGACGTGGTCGAGGAGGCCGTGGTGGTGGTCGTGGGCAGTTCCGTGGTCGACACTCCCTCCACACTGGTTCCCGTCGCGCTGGATGAGGTGGTGTCGACTGCGTCCGCTTCAGGATCGTCCGCCAACAAATAGAGGAGCAAGAACACGCCGGCGCCGACCAGGATGATTCCAAGAGTCATGATGAGCAGGTCGCGGTAGAACGCCCCAGAGGATTTCGATGCGTGCTTGCCCCTGCTCGACATCAGCCGACCCCCGCCGCCGAGTCGGGGGCGTCTTCGATGAGCGATCGCACCCTTCTCACCGTCAAGGGATCATGTTGCATCGCCTCGGGTCGTTCGATGAGTGCCAGCAGCTCGTCGTAATAGTCGGCCGCGGTCAGACCGAGGCTGAATTCGATGGCCTGGTCTTTGGGCCCGGGTTCCAGCCACCACGAGCCTTCGAAATCGAGGACAGCCCTCTCCTCAGTGGTGAGCATTGGTCTGAGGGTATTTCTCCGGCCGGGATTAGCCGGGCATTTGGGCCCGCCAGCCCACAGCAGGAGAAATGTTCGGTCCCGTGACGTAGATCGAGAGCCCCCCACAGGACTTGAACCCGTCACCTCCGCATTACAAGTGCGGTGCTCTACCAGATGAGCTAGGGGGGCAAACGCCCAAGGATACTTTGGGAGAGGGCCACTCCTTCACGAGACGAAAACACGGCTGGAATCCCAGCGAGAACCGGCAACCAAATTAGTGGCAGCATTCGCGCCCTCGGGAACAGCGTCAAAAGTTTGTCCCTAGAGTGGCCTGGGTATGAATCAACGCAGACCTTGCACAACGAGGTCTGGCTTGGGCTGGCACATGAAGTGGAAGCAGACCCGTTGAGAAGAACTGGTGAAAACAGAAACAGAGCGGAAAGCTGAGGCCGCACGGGCCGCCGAAAGCCTTCTGGCGAGGGCTCGGTTCGACGAATCAATGCCTGAGTTCGAGACCGTGAGGGCGGTCCTGATCGCGGCGTACATGGAGCAGAGCAGCGTGCGGACCCAGAAATGGGCTGAGATGGAAATGATGCGCCAAGACCTCAACCCGGTACAGGGCATCAACCCGATCAGTCCCAACTGATAATTTCGCCTGGTGATCAGTCGCCCGAGCTGAGACTCCCACCCGAAGGGCCGACTGGGGCACCGGGAAATCCGGGCCCACCCCGTCGGACTCTCAATACCTCAAATCCTGCCAACGCAGCGGAAACCGACGCATTGAGGCTTTCGGAGCCGTTTGCCATCGGGATCGAGGCGACCAGGTCGCATCGTGCCCTGGCTAGCCGACTCAAGCCGGCACCTTCGGCCCCGATCACGATCGCCACCGGCTCGGTGAGCAGCGCGAGATCGAACAACTCGCTCGTCCCTGCAGTGTCGAGACCCACCACCCACAGACCCCTGTCTTTGAGTCGGCTCAATGCTTCCGGGATCGAGCCGACGACGGCAACCGGGAGCCGCTCCAGCGCACCGGATGCAGCCTTGAAGGCGACTGCGGAGAGAGGGGCGGCACGGCTCGACGAGACAATCATCCCGGTCAGCCCGGAGGCGGCGGCGCTGCGGGTGATCGCCCCGACGTTTTGGGGGTCCTGGACGTGGTCGAGGACGATCACTGCCGCCCGCTCCACAACGAGGTGATCGAGCGGCACCGGCAGGATCGGTTTGCAGTCGGCGACGAGACCCTGGGGAGCATCCGTCTCTGCGAGAGGCCGGACATCGTCGACCATCGAGACCCGGTCCTCGCCAACTTGGTCGATTACCGCTTCGATCTCAGATCGTCCCCGGCGCCGGGATTCGACGAAAAGCCGGGTGACCCGCCCCGCCGCGGCAGCAGCTTCTACCGCGTGGAGACCCTCGACCCTATTTCCGTAGCCACTTGGTGCCATGAGGCCCGTCTTCGAGGATCACACCCACCCGGTCCAACTCGTCTCGGATCGCGTCTGCCTCTTCGAATCGCTTCTCAGCCCGAGCCCGGTTTCTCATCGCGACCAGCGTCTCCAGTATCTGGCGGTCGTCGCCACTGATCCCGAACCGTGCGGCCAAGGTTCCTAGGTCGACCGAATCGTCAGCCGGCGTGCTGGCATCGTCGAGCCCGAGGATTGCGACGATCTCGGCTACGGCCCCGGCGAGCGCCGATGCATCCTCGCCCTCGTCGAGGATCCGGTTTCCCTCCCTGACCAG
>JALYNX010000367.1 GCA_030772935.1 Actinomycetota bacterium
CCGCTCCGCAGGGGGACAACCCCCTCTGATGTCCGGCTGAACGAAGCAAAGCCAACGTCCACAGGGGACAACCCACTCTGATGTCCGGCTGAGCGAAGCAAAGCCGACGTGGGGTTGGACCTAAATCAAGTATTGATTGGTTCCGCGACGTAGATAACGCCCGTCGCCTGGGACTCCGTGGTAGGCACCGGCCTCAATGATCGTCTTGCCCCGACTGAGCACCGTGTCCACCTTGCCGGTGACCTCAAGCCCTTCGTAGCAGGAGTAGTCCACCCACATGTGATGGGTTTCGGCGCTGAGGGTATGACTCTGCTTCGGGTCAAAGACGACGATGTCAGCGTCGGATCCAACCGCAATCGTGCCCTTCTGCGGGTAGAGGCCGAACATCTTGGCCGGGGTGGTGGCCGTCACTTCGACGAAACGATTGAGGCCGAGCCGCTCCTGATGGACGCCCCCGTGATAGATCAACTCCATCCGATGCTCGACACCGGGAAGACCGTTGGGGATCGCCGCGAAACTGTCCCGCCCCAGCTGCTTCTGGGTACCGAACTCGGGATGGTCGCCCCAACAAAACGGGCAATGGTCGGTGGAGACGATCTGAAGGTCGTTGGTGGCGAGCCCCCGCCACAGAATCTCCTGGTGTTCCTCGGCTCGATCACGCAGTGGTGGGGAGCAGACGAACTTGGCGCCTTCGAAACCGTTGCCCAGCTCGTCGAGGGAGAGGAAAAGGTACTGGGGGCAGGTCTCGCCGAAGGCGTTCTGCCCGTCATCCCGGGCCAGGGTCAGCTCCAGGAGTGCCTCCGCGGCCGACATGTGAACCACATACAGCGGGCAACCCGCCAGCTCGGCCAGCTTGATCGCCCGATGGGTTGCCTCCCCCTCGAGAATTGGCGGCCTGGTCAACCCGTGATAGATCGGATCGGTATGCCCGCGTGCCAGCGCTTGTTCGACCAGTACGTCGATGGCAATCCCATTCTCGGCGTGCATCATGATCGTCGAGCCGTTCTCCGCAGCCTTCTGCATGGCCCGGAAGATCTCACCGTCCGTCGAGTAGAAGACGCCCGGATAGGCCATGAACATCTTGAACGAGGTCACTCCCTCGTCGAGAGCGATGTCCATCTCCTTCAACGACTGCTCGGTGACATCCCCGACGATGAGGTGGAACCCGTAATCGATGGCGCAGTTGCCGTCGGCCTTGCTCATCCAGGCCTCGAACCCGTCCATCAGGTTCTGGCCCTTGGTCTGAACCGCGAAGTCGATGATCGTGGTGGTCCCGCCCCATGCGGCAGCCCGGGTCCCGGTCTCGAAGGTGTCCGCGGCTCTGGTTCCCCCAAATGGCAGCTCCATGTGGGTGTGGACGTCGATTCCGCCGGGGATCACATACTTCCCCGAGGCGTCGATCACCTTGTCGGCACTCGCTTCCCAGTCATGAGAGCCGGCCGCCGCCAGAGCGACGACCTTCTCCCCCTCGACCAGCACATCGGACGGTGTCGTCGCATTGGCGGTGACCACGGTGCCACCTTTGATGACTGTCCTTGCCATGACTCCTCCCTTCAGGGTGCGACCAAGTCGCCGTAGGCGTCGGGTCGGCGGTCCCGATAGAAAGCCCATTGCAGACGGACTTCGTCGATGAGGTCCAAGTCGAGATCCCTGATCACGAGCTCCTCTTCGGTGTCGGATGCCGACTCACCGACGATCTGACCGCGGGGGTTGACGAAGTACGACGACCCATAGAAGTCGTTGTCTCCCAACGGCTCCTTGCCCACGCGATTGATGGCTCCGATGAAGTACTCGTTGGCCACGGCCGACGCCGGCTGCTCGAGGTTCCAGAGGTACATCGAGAGACCGCGGCTGGTCGCCGAGGGATTGAACACGATCTTGGCGCCGTTGAGACCCAGGGCCCGCCAACCCTCGGGGAAGTGGCGGTCATAACAGATGTAGACACCGACCTTGCCCACTGCCGTGTCGAAGACCGGATAGCCCATGTTTCCAGGGCGGAAGTAGAACTTCTCCCAGAATCCCTTCACGTGGGGGATGTGATTCTTGCGGTACTTGCCGAGATAGGTCCCGTCGGCATCGATGACGGCGGCGGTGTTGTAGTAGAACCCCTCCTGCTCTTTCTCGAAGATCGGCACCACCAGGACCATCCCGGTCTCCTTGGCCAGATCCTGCATGAGCTTGGTGGTCGGACCATCGGGGATGGGCTCGGCGTACTCGAAGTGCTCGTTCTCTTGCACCTGACAGAAGTAGGGCCCGTAGAACAACTCCTGGAAGCACATGACCTGGGCCCCCTGCTGCGCCGCCTCACGGGCATAGTCGGCGCTTTTCTTGATCATCGAGTCCTTGTCCCCGGTCCACTCGGTTTGGACAATGGCGGCTCTGACGATGTTTGGCATTCAGGGTCCTTCCTGACGACTTGTGCTCAAACCTAGCGCGCGGGAGTGCCCCCCTCGCCCAACCAGAGGTCGGGCGGTCCCCCCGCTTTCGCAGGGGGACAACCTCACTCAGTTCGCTGGGGGGACAAACGCTCTCGTCAGTCGCCGCCCTCCACGAGCACGATTTCACGCCGCTCGTAACCGGAGCCCGCCACGTCGGCGTCACCCAGATTCGCGATCGCCGCTTCGGCCAGATCGGTGCGGTAGGCCTCAGAGGGGATCTCCACCCCCTGGAGCTCGGGGATCTGCTCGGTGGCAACAGACACAGTCTGATCCCAGAGATCCTGGTTCATGACTCCAATCCCGTTGGTGGCGGGGAAGATCAGGCCCAGGATCTCGTTGAGCTGCCATTCCTGATGGCTTTGCCCAAGCGTCGACCCGTTGTCCAAGACGACCTGCACGCACTCGTCGAAATTGTCGAGACAATGAATCCAGCCCTGGAAGGAGGCGGTCAGGAATCGGGTGGCGATGTCCTCATTTCCCTCTTCGGCGATCCACTCGGCGTTGACCCACACCGCATCCTGGAGCATCGCGGTCCCGACTTCGTTGAAGTCGATGACGTTGAGGTCCTCAGGCTGATAGAGCTCACCGGTATCGGGGTTCACCGCCTCCAACACCTGGGCGTACTCGTTGTAGATCATCGCCTCGGCG
>JALYNX010000368.1 GCA_030772935.1 Actinomycetota bacterium
CCGCCTCGCCCTTGTTGTCTCCATTGGGGGAGTTGAGCCCGAAGATTGACGCAAGCTGGTCGTGGATGTGAAGTTGGTACCAATACAACGACGAGGGGAGATCGGCAATGAGCAGTGGTCGAGTCTCGCCCGGAACCAATCGGCTCAGGTGATAGCTCGACCACCCACCATTGATCACGTAGATCGTCCCCTCGTCGCTCACATGGGCCACGCTATCGATGGAGTGGGGCCAGGTCTCGGCGGTCTGCCAGCCGTCGACGTCGATGAGGCGGATTTCCGACTGACTCTGGTTGTCATGACCCAGGTTGACAGCCAGCCAGGAGCCATTCTTCGAGGAGACTGCCCATGCCCAGTCGCCGGCCGGGATCGGATCGAAGTCGGCGATTGGTTCCAGGGTGTGCGGGTCGACCCGATAGATCGCCGCTCGTTCAGTGTCGACCGTGGTCGTTGTCCGGCGCTCGGTGGTAGCGGTCGTAGTGGGTGCGAAAGTATCCGGTGGAGCCAACGGTTCGGTGATCGCGGTGGTCTCAGGACTGGTGCAGGCAACGGTCATAGCGAGGAACGCGACCACTACAGCACCCCTCATGGCCCGCGCTGCACCTCACCGAGGACTCCGATCTCGCCAAAGATCTGGAACTCGGCACCGTTTCGGGTGTTGAGGATGACGCCACGCTCGAGATCGATCACGTCGATCTCGGTCTGGATGTCCGATGTGATCACATAGCCGAGTCGCGCATCCCGACTGAACGAGAAACCCCAATGGTAGGCGTTGGGTTGGCCCGGATCGTAACGGGCAAGGACATCGAGATCGGTCGGATCGATCACGTAGTAACCGGTTGCTTGGGGCTCGTAGGAAGCGCGAGTCTGGGTATAGCCGTAGCCGGTGGCGAGAAGACGACCCCCGTCAGGTGAGAGGAAGATGTCGGATATGGGGGCGTCGAGACGATCCACAACCTGCCAGGTGGCGGTGTCCACGGTGATGATGCCAGTCGGCAGATTCTGACTCGTCCAGCCAGTGTCATCAACCGTGATGTCTCCGAGCATGGTGGCGATGTATAGAGCGCTTCGGTCCGCACTCAAGACAGCGGTCCTCTGGGTCCGGGCATATCCCCCTCCGGCGGCGCGGGCCGGTGGCACCAACCAGGCGAACAACTCGCCCCACGCCGAGGCCTCAGGCCCGAAGTGGTGGTCGATGACCTCCTTGCTCGCCAGATCGACCTCGGTGACCACATCTTGGTTGGCGTGAACGACCAGAGCCCTGAACGCCTGGTGGTCCCAGACGACTGCGGGAGTCACGTCGAGCACACCCGGATAGATCTCGGCGATGTCGACTTCCTCGATGACTCCGAAGTCAACTCCGGGAAGCGGAATCTGGGTGACCGTTCCGCTGCTGAGGTCGACCGTGACGATGCTGGCTTCTCCATCCGAGCGTCCGTCGACGGCCCGGTAGCCCAAGATCGCCGCATTGCCTTGCACCACTTCGATCTGGTACCAGGAGAAGAAGTCGTCCGGCAGACGGGCGACAGCTTCTGCATCGGGGTGTCCCGCGGTTCTTCTCGACAGTTTGATGTTGGGTGAGGAGCCTTCGAACGAGTAGACGGCCCCGTCATCGGTCACGTACAGCGGTTGATCGGTCACAAAGTCCCAAGTCGAGACGGTTTCCCAATCGACAACGTCGATCAATCTCAGGTCTGACGCCACCCCGGTGTCGTTGCCTGCGTAGAGGGCCAACCAGCGACCATTGTCCGATGTCGCTCCCCAGAACCAATCACCAACCGGGATCGGGTCCAGGCCAGGAGTCGCCTCCAGGGTTGTCGGGTCGACGGGGTAGATCGACGCTCGATCGATGTCAACTGGGCTAGTGGTCCCCGGCTGCGTGGTCTGAGTCGTGGTGGGAGCAAAGGTGTCCGGCGGAGCCATCGGTTGGGTGACGGCGGTGATTTCGGGGCCGGTGCAGGCAACGACTGCGAGGAGGGCAAGGAGAGCGAGCGGGGTTCTTCGTTGCATGGGACGGCCTCCCGACTTAACGGCAACCGGGAGGCGAGTGTTCCTCCCGACAGCTATTTCTTCTTGGAGAGATCCCCGATGATCTGCTGTGAAGCGAAACGACCGGGGGCGCCCATTACGCAACCACCGGGATGCGTTCCCGATCCACATTGGTAGTAGCCCTCGATCGGGGTCCGATACTGATTCCAGCCCGGTGCCGGGCGGAAGAAGAACATCTGGGGAGCTAGGAACTCACCGGCGAAGATGTTGCCCTCGGTGAGCCCCACCGTGCGCTCGATGTCGAGCGGGGTGACCACCTCACGATGCAGCACCAGATCTCCGAACCCGGGGAAGAAGGACTCCAGGGTCGCCTGCACGGTGTCTCCGAACCTGTCCTTCTCGGTGTCCCAATCGCTCTCCTTCAGGTGATAGGGGGCGTATTGGATGAAACATGACATCACCGCCTTGCCGGGAGGCGCCATATCGGGATCGACGTTGGACTGGATGCATCCGTCGATGTACGGCTTCTGGGAGTACCAGCCGTACTTGGCATCGTCGAACGCGCGTTCCAGGTAGTCCAGTGACGGGCCCATGTTGATGAAACCGCGGTACTGGTCGGAGCGACCGGGAAGGGCCGGGTAGGTCGGATTGGCGTCGAGGGCGAAGTTGACCTTTGCCGAGGTTCCTTGGAACTTGAAGCGTCGGATGTTGTCCACCAGGTCGGTCGGCAACTCGCGGGGGTCGACCAATTCCATGAAAGTGCGACGGGGGTCGACAGCGCTGACCACTGTCTTGGCCTCGAGCTCTGTCCCGTCCTCGAGCATCACCCCGATGGCCCGACCGTTCTTGGTGATCACATGAGCGACCGGTGACTCGAGGCGGATCTCGGCACCGAACGACTCGGCGGCCCTGGCCAAGACCTGGGTGAATCCGCCATTGCCCCCCTTGTGGAAGGCCCACGAGCCGTAAGCGCCGTCGTGCTCGCCGAACGAGTGATAGAGCAGGACCAAACCTGAGCCCTGGGAGCGGGGCCCGACCTTGGTCCCGATGATCCCCGACGAGGCGTGCAGGCCTTGCATGATGTCCGACTCGAAATAGTCCTCGAGGATGTCTGCGGCGCTGCCCGTGGTCAGTCTGATCAGGTTGTGCAAGACGTTCGGTGGCAGATCGGCGAGGTAGGAGCCGATGGCTGCGAGTCGGGCACGCTCCTCGGGGTCTTTGGAGGTTATGTCCGGCGGGATCGAGTCCATGAGGGGCCGGATGGCGTGCACCACTTGCTCCATCATGTGCCCGTAGGCGTCGTAGGCATCGGCGTCGTGTGCTGAGTGCCTTGCGATCTCGTGATGGTTCTCGTTCTTGTCCTGGCCCAGGAAGAGGTAATCGCCGTTCTCCATTGGGGCAAAGGTCGACGGCATGAGGAGGGGCATGAACCCGTGCTTGGTCAGCTCCAGTTCGTGGATGATCTCGGGGCGGAGCAGGCTCAAGGCGTAGGAAAAGGTGGTGAAGCTGAAACCCGGGTACAACTCCTCGGTGATCGCCGCCCCACCGACCAGATGACGGCGCTCCAAGATCACCGTGTCGAGACCGGCCTTGGCCAGATAGGAGCCGTTGACCAGGCCGTTGTGGCCACCGCCAATGACGATCGCGTCGTACTTCCGCTTGTCAGCCATCACTACCTCAGGCAGTC
>JALYNX010000369.1 GCA_030772935.1 Actinomycetota bacterium
CACGACCTCGCGGAGGCACACGTGGCCAACCACGTTCTCCTGCTCTCAGGCAGGGTGCTCGCATGGGGCCCACCCGAAGAGGTGCTCAGCGTGGAGAACCTGAGCGCGGCTTACGGGGCGAACCTCCTCCATGTGGAGGGCCGGCAGTTGTTCATCGACGACCCGGCGCACCGGCCGGTGCCCGGCCGGCATGTGCATCGGGATCGATCGACCTAGCGTCCCCGGCGGGGGCGCTCTTCGCGGGGGCGGGCCTCGTTGACCTTCAGGGCGCGGCCGTTGTAGTCGTACCCGTCGAGCTCCGAGATTGCTTTGGAGCCCTCATCGTTCGGCATCTCTACGAATCCAAAGCCGCGGGAACGCCCGGTCTCCCGGTCGTTGATGATCGCGGAGGATTCGACGGTTCCATACTCGCCGAAGAGAGTCTCCAGGTCCTGGGCCGTTGCGTTGAACGGCAGGTTTCCCACGTAGATGTTCATGGTGACTGGTCCTTGTCTATGTGGCCCTTGTGGGCTTTACGTCGCAATTCGGTACGACCCTTGTCCTCAGCCCAGTCAATTCAGAACAGGGAGATCAGAACGAGTCGCCGCCGAGGCAGCAACAGCGCCGGGAGGATAACAGAGCGATCAGATTTCTGTCACCGTGACTTTGCTGATGATGACGTCCTCGGTTGGCCTGTCCCTTCGGTCGGTTTCGGTGCCGGCGATGGAGTCGACAACTTCGAGACCGGAGGTGACTTTTCCGAAGATCGTGTAGGAATGGGGGAGGCCTACGTCCTGATGGCAGATGAAGAACTGGGAGCCATTGGTGCTCGGTCCGGCATTGGCCATTGCCACCGTTCCTCGGGAGTAGTTGCCCTCTCCCTCGAGCTCATCGCGGAACTTGTAACCCGGGCCACCGGTCCCGGTCCCGGTGGGATCACCGCCCTGGATCATGAAGTCTTCGATGACCCGATGGAAGATGACCCCGTCGTAGTAGCCCTCGCGAGCCAAGAAGACGAAGTTGTTCACCGCCAAGGGTGACCGCACCGCGTCGAACTCGATGTCGATCTCACCGTGATTCGTCTCGAGGGTCGCGGAGTAGGTCTTGTCGAGGTCGATGAGGAGAGCGGGTGCGCTCGGGTACTGGTTGGCCATGGGTGATCTGCTTTCTGAAGTCGAGAGGGATGTCAGCTGACGAAGTAGGCGGGAGTATTGCCACTGCGCCATTTGATCGAGCAGCCCATCGACGGGCGCTGGATTTCGCTCACCGGATCCCCGGCCAGGACCGCGTTGGCGGCGGCGCGGAGATCGTTCCCCGTCACCGGGATCTCGTTGGAGGGTCGTGCGCTGTCGAACTGACCGCGGTAGACGAGACGCCGGTCACCATCGAAGAGGAAGAAGTCAGGGGTGCACATTGCGGTAAAGGCCGCGGCTGCGGTCTGCTCGGTGTCGAACAGGTAGGGAAAGGTGTAGCCGTAGGTCTCGGCCTCCACCTTCATCGCCTCGGGGGAGTCCTCGGCGTGCTGTTGTGGGTCGTTGGAGTTGATGGCCACGATCGCCAGCCCGCTGTCCTGGTGCTCGCGCCCGAAGCGAGCCAGCTCGTCGCGCACATGCTTGACGTATGGGCAGTGATTGCAGATGAACATGACCAGCAGTGCCGGCGCGTCTGCCAAGTCAGCCAGAGACATGGTTTTTCCGGTGACAGCGTCCGGAAGCGAGAAGTCTGGTGCCTCGGTGCCCAGGGCGAGCATGGTTGAAGTGACAGCCATCGGTTTTGAATCCTTTTGTGGAAGTCGGTCCCCGAGTCTACGGCGGGTCCAACCTTGCGATCACATCGGCAAAAGTCTCGAGACTTCCGGTCTGCCCGATGTTGGCGAGACTGACAATGGAATGGGTGGCGCCGGCGCGGTGATAGGACTCGAAGAGGGTCACCAGGTCGTCCACGGTGCCTGCGTTGTTTCGCTCCGAGTATTCATCAGCTGACTGATCGCGGCCCCGAGCCTGGTCCACCCTCTCGGCAAGGTCTTTGCGATCACGGCCAACCATCACCCGGAGCAGATGGGTGGCCTCGATCTCTGCGGGATCACGTCCCACCTCCAAGCAGTGCTGGCCCAAGATCTCCAGCTTCCTGGTGACGGTCTCGGGTGTCCCGAAGAGATTGCAGGCATCGGCGTGTCGGGCCACTAGAGCGAGGGTCTTGCGCTCACCGGAGCCGCCGATCGTGATCGGGATCCGCTCCTGGATGGGTCGCGGATAACAGATCAACTCGGAGGCCGAGAAGACCCGGCCCTCAAAGGAGGGCGAGCCCTTGCCCCAGAGCAGGGGGAGCATCTCCAGGGTGTCCTCGAGCAGGGCGTAACGTTGTGAAACCGCCGGAAAGTCCCATCCGTATCCGTCGTGCTCTTTGCCGTGCCATCCGATGCCGAGGCCACAATTGGCCCGTCCGCCCGACAACACATCCAGCGTTGCGATCATCTTGCCGAGCAGCGCCGGGTTGCGATACGTGATCCCGGTCACCAGCGTCCCGAGGCGAATTCGGGTCGTCACTCCTGACAGGAACCCGAGGGTGGTGTACGCCTCGGGAATGTCCTCCCACTGACGACCGACCTGGGGGATCTGTTGGAAGTGGTCCATCAGCCAGAGATCTCGGAACCCGGCTGCCTCCGCTCGAAGCGCGATGTCGCTGAGAGTCGATGCCATCGAACGCGGACCGCCATCCCAGGCGAAACGAGACACGGAGAGACCGAAACTGTGGGCAGTCGACGCCCGGTTGGCCGTGTCGGGCGAATCGGCCGTCACGAAGACCGAGGGGACCAGGGCCACCGGCTGCTCGCGATGAATCCCGTCAAAGCCCTCATCCTCGATTTCTGCGATCACGGAGCGAAATCTCGTGAATTGCCTGCGAAGCACGGTCTTGGGGATCGGCTTTGATCTGAGATCGTTCCTCCGCTCACATTCGTCACCGGAGGTCTCGAACACGATGGCGTGTGCCGGGATTCCGGCCTTATGGGCGAGGTCGATCCATCCAACGCGACGTTTGACGTCGAAGCCAAGGGTGTCGATCACGGTGGTCAGACGGCGTCCCAGTCGCTCGCTCACGATTCGCTCCAGGATGTCGAAGGCTGCAGGGCTGGCGCGTTGGTCGTCTTCGCCACTGCCGACCAGGGCCCGGAGTCGGTCCGAGGAGATGATCTCGTCGGGCCGGAAGTGGCCCTGAGCCCAAGTCGTCTTGCCCGAACCTGACGGTCCGACCAGCACGACCAGGCTCGGGGCGGGGAGGCGCAGCTCCATGGGACGGTTCTAGTCAACCGATCGGTAACCTGTCGACGTGAGTTCCCCGCCCGCGGCCCCTTTCGGTCACGTCGCCACCGCCATGATCACCCCCTTCACCACATCGGGGGCAGTCGATCACGAGAAAGCATGGCGCTTGGCTCGTTACCTCTCCGACCACGGCTCGCAGGCTCTGGTTGTCACCGGCACCACTGGTGAGTCACCGACGCTGAGCGACGCAGAGAAGCTTGCTCTCTACAAGACCGTGGTCGATGCCGTCAAGGAGAAAGACACCTTCGTGGTCGCCGGAACCGGCAGCTACAACACGGCCGAGTCGATCGAGCTGACCGAGAAGGCCGGCGAGATCGGTTGTCACGGGGTGCTGGCGGTGACCCCTTATTACAACAAGCCGGGCCAGTCCGGGCTGATCGCCCATTTCACCGCCATCGCAGACGTCGGGGTGCCGGTGATGCTGTACAACATCCCGAGTCGGACCGGCCGGCTCATCGAAGTCGACACCCTGGACCGTCTCAACGAGCACGAGAACATCGTGGCGGTGAAGGATGCAGTCGAGAATGTCGAGTTCACCAGCCTGACAGTCAATCGAGTGCCGGACCTCGCCGTGTACTCGGGTCAGGACTCGCACACCTGGCCGATGATCGCAGTCGGCGCGGTCGGGGTGGTCTCTGTGGTCTCTCATCTGGCCGGCCGAACTGTCGCCGCCATGGTGAAGGCTGCTCTCGCCGGTGATATCTCCGAGGCGCGCCGGCTTCACCACGAGCTCCTGCCGCTTTGCGAGGCATGTTTCCTCGAGACCAACCCGACCCCGGTGAAAGGGGCAATGAATCGGCTCTGGGAGCCGGTTGGCGATGTCCGGTTGCCATTGGTCGCCGCCTCTGAGGAGACCCTGATTGCAGTCGAGAAGGCAGTGGGGGCCATCCAGGGACTATGAGTGTCTCTGTCACGTTCTTGGGAGGCCTGGGAGAGATAGGGCGTAACTGCGCAGCGGTGGAGATCGAGGGCAAGATCGCGTTGATCGACTGCGGGTTGATGTTCCCCGAGGAAGACATGCTCGGGGTGGACCTGGTTTTCCCCGACTGGTCCTGGTTAGTGGAGCGCATCGCCGACGTGGAGTGCGTCATCGTCACCCACGGCCATGAAGACCACGTTGGGGCCCTGGCCTATTTCCTGAGGGTGATCAACGTCCCCGTCTACGGCACCCGGCTCAGCATGGAGCTGGCGCGGGGTCGGATCGACGAGCTCGGGGTTGAGGCAGATCTTCGGGTAGTGGCAGTGAAGAAGTGGATCGACCACGGGCCTTTCAAGTTCCAGCTGATCCCGGTGAGCCACTCGGTGCCCGAGGCTACGGCGGTCGCTCTCGACACCCCCGAAGGCATCATCGTCCACTCCGGGGACTTCAAGCTCGACCCGACTCCGATCGATCAGGTGCCAACCGACTTGCCGGCGTTCGCCTCCTTGGGTCGGCGCGGGGTCCGTCTGCTGCTGAGCGATTCCACGAATGCAGAGAAGCCAGGCTTCGAGCCCTCGGAGAGCTCGGTGGGCCGGCCGATCGCCGACATCGTCCGTGACGCCCCGGGCCGGGTGATCGCCGCATGCTTCTCCTCACATATCCACCGGGTGCAACAGATCGCCGATGCCGGGATTGCTGGCGGGCGCAAGGTCGCCTTCTTCGGCCGGTCGATGCATCGCAACACCACAGTGGCGACGGATCTGGGGATCTTGGCCGTTCCCGAAAAGTCCCTGGTCGACATCAGCGAGTTGAGCCAGCTACCACCGAATCGTCAGCTTCTGATCACCACCGGCAGCCAGGGCGAGCCCTTCGCCGCGCTCTCCTTGATGTCTCAGGGCCGGCACCGATTCGTCGAGTTGGGCGAGAACGACACCGTGTTGATTTCGGCCAAGCCCATCCCGGGCAATGAGACCGCGGTCTCCAAGGTGATTTCCAACCTGATTCGGCGCGGGGCAACCGTGGTTCACGGCCAGAACGCCAACGTCCACGTGTCCGGCCACGCCAATAGCGAAGAGCTGCTCACCTTTCTCAACCTGCTTCGGCCTCGGGCCTTTGTCCCGGTCCACGGTGAGTATCGACACCTTCACGCCCACGCTGAGTTGGCACGCCGGATGGGGGTCCACTCGGTCGACGTGCTGGAAGACGGCGACAAGGTGATCCTCAACGGGAAGCGGACACTGGTCGAGCGACGGGCGGTCCCCGCCGGCTACGTCTACCTCGACGGGTTCTCGGTCGGCGACGTTCAGTCGGCGGTTCTCAGGGACCGCTCCCACCTAGCGGATGAAGGCGTGGTCGTGGTGACCGTGGGCATCGATCACGACACCGGCCAGATCCTCTACGGGCCGGAGTTGGACAGTCATGGGGTCATGGACGATCCAACGATCGTCCTGGAGAAGGCAGCCGAAGCGGTCAAGGAGGCGATCCGAGAGCATGCCTCGGGGCGGAGC
>JALYNX010000370.1 GCA_030772935.1 Actinomycetota bacterium
GGGAAATCGAGGCGACGGCTCGGTCGTTTGTCGGTATCGAGCATTGCGCCGTGCTCGGGCGGGGCTTCAATCAAGCCACGGCTTTCGAGTGGGCCCTCAAACTCCAGGAGCTGGCGCAAGTGGTGGCCCAACCGTTCTCGACCGCCGATTTCCTCCATGGCCCGGTGGCGGTAGTCGAGCCCGGCTATCCGATCCTCGCGGTCACGGTCCGCGGCCCGGCCCACGAAGAGGTGTGCGCCCTCCTCACCGCGGCGGCAGCGGCGGGTGCCCGACTCCTCACCATCAGCGACGACCCGGCGCTGACCATGCTCGCCGGGGATCACATAACGATCCCGGGAGCTCTCGAGGAATGGCTTACCCCGATCTCAGCGATCGTCGCCGGCCAGTTGTTCACCTACCACCTGACTTTGGCCAACGGACTCGACCCCGAGAGCCCGCGTGGGTTGAAGAAAGTAACCAGGACCACCTGATCGGTCACACCGGGAACCCGGGGAAGCCGGCCTCCGTCCATAGCCGGAACGCCTCATCGTTGGGCACGTCGGAGCCGCGCTCGGTGGCCACCGAGAGCCGGAACAAGAGAAGGTCGCACAACCCCTGGATCGGGTCTCCTTCCCAGACTTCGGATATCTGGGCAATCAAGGGATCGAAACAGGCCGTGATCCAAGACATGACAGCCACCGTTTTGCCTGTGGCGGAATGGCTCCCCGACTTGGCGATGTAGTAGTTCAGATCGCTCAGGATCTGCCGTGCCTGGTTCTCCGAAGCCTCGATACCTGTCAGTTCACGCAGTCTTTGACTGTGAAACGTGCGGCCGCCCACCCGTACCCGCATCCGCACCCGGTCATCCTGGCCCACCGGAGCCAGATCGACATCATCGACCGAGAACCCCAATTCGTTGAGACGGGCAATCCGTTTTCGAATGCGGTAACGCTCGTTCGCCGAGATCACCAAGTCTTCGTTGAGCTCCCGCCACAGCGCGTCATATCTCTCCTCCACCCCGTGGCCAAGACCGAGATCCGCCTCGTCGAGCTCGATGCCGTGTTCGGCCGCGATGTCGGCCATCTCGCCTGCCAGGTTCTCCTTCATGATCTCGAGATCCTGGAGACGCTGGCCATCGGAGAGCGAGGTGTGGAGCTCGGAGGTTTCGGCGTCGATCATGATCGCCTCGATCGCGCCGGCGTCGTATCGATAGAGGACGTTCGAGAGCGAACAGTCACCCCAGAAGCATCCCGCGAGATGCAGATCCACCATCAACCCGGCGATGGCGTCGAGCATCTGACCACGCCGCCGCCCGAACCCGGGCCCGCTCACCAGATGCCGGTAGGGGAAGGAGTGCTCTACATACCGGGTGATTACCGCTCCTCCCTGTTCAGCCCCGCGATCCAGCCAGTCCCTTGAGACCAGACCAACCGGAGTCGCGGCCAGACCGGTGCGTTCCTCGAGCGAGCGCAGCACGACGAACTCCGCGGCGGCGTGTCGGCGCGGCAACTCCTTGATGGCGTAGACCCCCTCGTCGTAAGCGACGAACACCACCGGATGACGATGCACTCCCTCCGGCATCTCGACCAGCCGATCCGAGGCCCACTCCGTGATCGGGTCCGCCCACGGCAGGTCGAGAAAGTCCGGGTTGCCGGGACGGATCTGGAGGTGTGGTGTCCCCATATCTCAGTCCGCTGCGCTCTCGGCGAGGACCAGGGCACCGGCCAGACCGGAGTTGTCCCCGAGCCCCGGAGCCACCACGAACCCTGGGCCGTGCTCCACGTGGCCCGGGTATCCACCCAACTGGTATTCAAGGTGGGCCTCGATCGACTCGAGGAAGCCCGGCAACTTGGACACTCCCCCGCCGATCACGATCCGCTCGGGGCTGAGGATGTAAACGATGTCACGGATTCCCTGCGCCAGATAGAACCCGACGAGGTCGACCGCTCGGCCCGCCTCGGCCCCCAGGCTGTCGGCGGGAGCACCAAACCTCGCCTCCAAAGCCGGCCCGCTCGCCATTCCCTCCAGACAGGAGCCGTGATAGGGACAAACGCCGCCGAAACCATCTCCGGGGTGCGGGCTCACCACGACATGGCCCATCTCGGGATGCACTAGAGCGCGTACGAGACGGCCGTGAGACACCGCGCCGCCGCCGATGCCGGTGCCTACGGTCAGATACGTGAAGTTCTCCAATCCGACGGCAGCCCCCCACCTCCCTTCGCCCAATGCAGCGCCGTTGACGTCGGTCTCGAGACCAACCGTCAGATCGAATGCCTCTTGGAAAGGGGCGAGAACCGAGGTGTTGGACCATCCCGGTTTGGTGGTGTTGGTGATCTGCCCGAAGCTCGCATGGCCCGCCCGCAGCTCCAGGGGCCCGAACGACACGATTCCCAGGCCGGTCAGTCCTTCTCCCCGATTCTGAAGGTGACCCACGAGCAGGCTCAGCGTCTCCGCGGGCTCTGTGGTCGGGACCCGCAAGACGTCGCTGATGTCGTCGGCTTTGGTGCCGAAACCGACCAAGCTCTTGGTGCCCCCGAGCTCAACGATTCCGTACATCGGAGCATTCAACCCGAAGTCGGCGACCCACGCCCAACGAGCAGCCAAGGCTGCTCGGAGGGTCAGGGTTGGATGTTGATCGACTCGATAACCTGTTCCTGCTCAGCCCGGGCTTCAGCCGATAGCTCAGGGAAATAGGAAGCCCTGACCAGGATCCGGTCGCCGTCGACATCGAGAATCCACACCTCCTCGATCTGGCCAGGC
>JALYNX010000371.1 GCA_030772935.1 Actinomycetota bacterium
CTCCTGTACCGGGACGAGGTGCAAGGGGTCAGCGGGCCTTGGGAGACGTGGTCTTTGCTGGCCGCGCTCGGGGAGTCGACCGAAAGAGTCAGCCTTGGCCCCTTGGTGGCTTCGACCTCCTTTCACGCCCCCGCGATGTTGGCGAAGAAGGCAGCCACGGTCGACGAGATCTCTGGCGGGCGCTTGATCCTCGGTCTCGGTGCGGGCTGGAACCCGGTCGAGTACGAAGGCTTTGGCTTTCCTTTCGATCACCGCGTCGATCGGTTCGAAGAGGCGTTCACCATCATTCGAGCCCTGCTGACCGACGGTCAGATCGACTTCGTGGGCGACTACTACACGGTGCGGGACGCCGAGTTGGCGCCGCGGGCGCGGTCTGGCATTCCGATTCTGATCGGATCCAACGGGGCTCGAATGCTTGCAATTACCCTTCCCCATGTTGCCCTTTGGAACTCTTGGCACTCCTCGTTCGGCAACGACGTGGCCGGTCTGCCCCCGCTCCTGGATCAGATCGACGCCGCCTGTCTGACGGTGGGCAGAGACCCGGGAGAGGTCGAGAAGACGGCCAGTGTCTATATCCAGCTCGCCGGAGGGACAGGTCGGATCACGGGTCATGGCGTCATCGAAACGGACCGAGCCCACACCGGGTCCCGCGAGGATCTGGCTCAACTCCTTTACGAGTATTCCGGCGCCGGGCTGAGCCAGGTGCAACTGGTTCTCGATCCGATCGACGCGAGCTCTGTCGAGGAGATGGGCGAGGTGCTGCGCCTCCTCGATTGAGTAGGGTCGCGGACCCGAGGTGCCATGAGGCTGACGACGTCCAGTTTTCGCAACGGTGGTCCGATTCCGGATCGTTACGCCCTGGCAACTCCCGACCCCGACTCCCACGTCACGTTCGCTGAGAACGTCAACCCGGAGTTGAGCTGGGACGAGGTGCCCGAAGGCACGAGGTCCTTCGCCATCATCACCCTCGATCCCGATGTCCCCTCACGCGCCGACGATGTGAATCAAGAGGGCCGGGAGGTGCCCTCCGACCTGCCCCGGGTCGACTTCTTCCACTGGGTGACCGTGGAGTTGCCGCCCGAGCTTCGTTCCATCGCCGAGGGGGAGTTTTGCATCGGGGTCATGCCACACGGGAAGAACGTCGCCCTTGGCCCGCGCGGCTGCCGCCAGGGTCTCAACGATTTCACGGGTTGGTTCGCTGGTGACCCTGACATGGCCGGGAAGTACTTCGGATACGACGGACCGGCTCCGCCCTGGAACGACTCGATACTTCATCGCTACATCTTCACCGTGTACGCCCTCGACATCGAGGAGGTGCCGGTGCTGGGTGAGTTCACAGGCCACCAGGTGAGGGATGCAATCGCGGGCCATGTCCTCGATCAAGCCTCAGTGACCGGCACCTACACCCAGAACATCCGTCTCCGCACCTAGCCGCCGGTCACCGAGCGACCGCAGGCGCGCCCTGCCCCAGCGACCTGATGGTCAGGACTACGAAGAACAAGACGATCGGGACCACCGCGATGGTGGCCGAGCCCGAAGTGTCGGCGTGATAGCTGATCACCAGCCCAATTGCCACCGAGAAGACGCCGATGGCGGCGGCCGTCGTCATCATCGCCGGCACCCGTTTCACCAGCAGAGCCGCGGTGGCCGCCGGTCCCACCAGCAGCCCAAAGACCAGGAGCGTGCCCACCGTCTGGAACGAGCCGACGATCGAAACCGTGGTCAAGCCGAGAAGGGCGAGATGAGCGAGACGCGGGTTGAGGCCAAGCAGCTTCGCCTTGTGCTCATTGAACGACAGAACAAGGAAGTTCCGGTAGAGGAGCGTGGACACCACGAGGACCGCACCGGCAACGACCCCGAGCAGGACCAAGTCCTCGGCGGTTACCCCCAAAGCATCCCCGAAGAGGATTCCGGTGAGGCTGCCGGTATACGACTCGCTGCGCGAGATCAGGATCACCCCTAAACCCAACATCCCGACGAACAGCAGGCCGATACCGGTGTCTTCGGCGAACGTGGTCTGTCGGTGGACGAGGTTGATTCCCGCGATCATCACCGTGGCGGCCAGCGCCGCTCCCAGGAGCACGTTGAAGTCGAGAAGGATGGCCAGGGCAATCCCCGGGATCACGCCATGGACCAGGGCGTCGCCGAGAAAGGTCATTCCCCGGATCACGACCCAGGTGCCGACCACGGCCAGGGCCAGAGCAGCGAGCGCCCCCCCGATCAGGGCTCGTTGCTGGAAAGCGAGTGCGAAAGGCTCGGTCAGCCAATCCATTGATCAGGTGAAGGTAGTGGTCGGCCCGCCGCAATTGGGACGGTGAGCGGTCATATACGGACCTGTGGAACTCAATTTCATCCGAGGGCAGCCGCGATTCGCTCCGCGTCGAGACGAAGCATCTCGATGAGGGTCTCGGCACCCGAGCCCTCGGGCCCGAGGGAGTCGGTGTAGAGCTCCACCACTTCCACGTCACCGCCGATCTCGGCTGCCACCGCGTCGGCCAGGGCCGCCGGCTCGATGGTCTCGGCAAAGATGACCCGGACATCCTCCGCTTCCATGACCTCGACCAGGGCGGCAAGCTCGGCTGAGCTCGGTTCTGCCAGGGTAGATCCGCCCGGGATCACCACCCCGACGATCTCGAAGCCGTAACGATGGGCGAAGTAGCCGAGTGCGTCATGATTGGTGACCAGTTGGCGCCTGGCTACGGGGATCGTGTCGAGGAGAACTTGGATCTCGTCACCGAGGGTGAGCAGCTCGGCGGAGTAGGCCGACGCCCGTGTCTCCCAAGCAATGGAAGGGTCGATAGCGGAGAATGCGTCGGCGATCACGTTGGCGGCCGTTGCGGCGCGGGTCGGATCGTTCCAGAAATGGGGATCGCAACTCCCCGGTGCACTTTCGTGCTCGCCTTCGTCCTCAGAGTCTTCATCGGCGAGGGCTGGATCGCAGTCATCCGTGCTCACTCCAAATGGGAGCGGGTCGATCAGGGCCCCGACTTCGAGGACATTGACGCCGTCGGCTTCGGCGCTTGCGATGACGTCGATGAGTCCTTCTTCGAAACCGAGTCCGTTGGCGATGATCAAGTCGGCGTCGTTGAGCGCAGCCACCTGTTGTGAAGAAGGTTGGAAGTCGTGAGGATCGGCGCCGGGAGGCATGAGAGTCTTCACCACCGCGTCGTTGCCCGCGATGTTTGAAGCGATATCTCCCAGAACTGTCGTGATTGCCACCACCTGGAGCTCAGGGTTCGCCGCGTCGGTTGTGGACCCGCCTGTGGTCGTGGTGCTGCACGCGGCGACCATGAGAATGGTGAGCAATACCGTGATCAAGGCCGTTGTCCGAGATACCTTCATGAGCCACTCCACCAGCGAAACTGAGAATCATTATCAACTTAGCAGCAGTTATGATGGACGTTGAAACCAATGACTGCAAGTAGCACCATCGATCGGGAAATCGAGGCACGTCTCGGAGCGGCGGGAGTGCGCTACACCCGCGCTCGGCGCGCCGTGGTGGGGGCATTGGCTCGGGTCGATGGGCCCCGATCTGCCTCCGAGCTTCATGAGGAGATGGAGCGGGGCGTCCCGCTCTCGTCGCTCTACCGGAGTCTGAGTGTGCTCGACGAGGCTGGTGTCCTCGAGCCCCACAACAGTCTCAAGGGCCTCACCCGGTATGAGCTCGCCGAATGGCTCGCCGGCCATCATCACCACCTGGTGTGTCTCAGCTGTGGGACCGTCGAAGACATCCAGCTCTCAGCAGAGATCGAGGCTCGCCTCGAACAACTGGTCGAGACCGTGACCGACGAGATGTCGTTCTCTGCCAGTGGTCACACCCTCGAGGTCCATGGGCGATGCGCCCGGTGTGTGTGAGAGCAGCGGTCACCGCCGACGATCTCATTCTCGCCTACGGGCACAAGATCGCGCTGGACAGCTCTCGGTTCGAGATCCCGGTCGGGGGAATCACCGCGTTGATCGGCCCCAACGGTTCCGGTAAGTCAACCCTGCTCAACGCCATCGCAGGGCTGATCGAGCCTGCTTCGGGGACCATCGAGGTGATAACGGGCGGCAACGGCGCCCGGTCGATCTCCTACGTGCTGCAGACAACCAAGGTCAACGAGGCGCTGCCGATAACCGTCCGGGAAGTTGTGAACATGGGTCGATATGCGAGAACCGGTGGTCATCGACGTCTCGATTCCAGCGATTCAGCGGCGGTCGACGAAGCCATCCGTCGAATGGGGATCGACGACCTCGAGGATCGGCATCTCGGCGACCTGTCCGGGGGTCAGCGTCAGCGGGTGTTCGTGGCTCAGGGATTGGCTCAGGACCACGACATCCTGCTACTCGACGAGCCCCTGACCGGCCTCGACATCACATCGGCTCAGGCAATCGACGACGTCATCCATGACGAGAACACACGTGGTTGCACGATCATCATGACCACCCACGACCTCGCGGAGGCACACGTGGCCAACCACGTTCTCCTGCTCTCAGGCAGGGTGCTCGCATGGGGCCCACCCGAAGAGGTGCTCAGCGTGGAGAACCTGAGCGCGGCTTACGGGGCGAACCTCC
>JALYNX010000372.1 GCA_030772935.1 Actinomycetota bacterium
GTTCGGGGCGTTGACGGTTTCGATGGCCACCACCGGCTATTCGGATGTGAAGGAGTTCCAGAAGGCGGAGGTCATGATCGCCCCCTCGATCCAGACGGAGGGAAAGTCATTGCAGCGCAATCAGCGCGTAGGAATGGGATGAGCGGTCCAAGTACCACGTACCAAGTACCAAGTACCCAAGCACGAGAACCTCTGGTTCTCGTGCTCGATTTTGGAGCCCAATACGCCCAGCTGATCGCCCGTCGGGTCCGTGAGGCCCATGTCTACTCCGAAGTGGTCGCTCGGGACATCACCGCCGAGGAGATCCGGGAAAGACGACCCATCGGGCTCATCCTCTCCGGTGGGCCAGCGTCGGTGTATGCCGAGGACGCCTATCGGATGGATTCTTCGATTATCGACTTGGGGATCCCCGTGCTCGGGATCTGTTACGGACATCAGCTTCTGGCCGATATGGCAGGAGGGGAGGTGGCCAATACCGGCACCGGGGAGTACGGCAACACCAGTCTCGAGATCACCGGCGATTCGCTGCTTCTCCGGGGCCTTCCCGCCGAACAAGGGGTCTGGATGTCTCATCAAGACCAGGTGGTATCGCCGCCGGACGGATTCAGGTCTGTGGCGAAGACCAGCGGTTCCCGGGTGGCCGCGATGGAAGATCGGGAGCGTGGGCTGTACGGGGTCCAATTCCACCCTGAGGTCGGCCACACACCGCGGGGAACCGAGATCATGAAACGTTTCCTGTACGAGGTGTGTCATGCCTCGCCGACCTGGACTTCCCATTCGATAATCGAGTCTCAGGTCGCCGCGATCAAAGCGCAGGTGGGCGGGGAAAGAGTCGTCTGTGGCCTTTCGGGCGGGGTTGACTCGGCTGTTGCCGCCGCCCTGGTGCATTCAGCGGTCGGCGACCAACTCACCTGCATCTTCGTCGACCACGGCTTGCTCCGGCTGGGCGAAGCCGAACAGGTGGAGCGGACGTTTCGCTCTCATTTCGCCGTCGACCTGATCCATGTCAAGGCCGAGGACCGCTTCTTGGAGGTTCTGGCGGGCGTGACCGATCCCGAGCAGAAGCGCATGATCATCGGCGAGACCTTCATTCGGGTGTTCGAAGAGGCCGCCGAATCGGTCGGCGACGCCCGTTTCCTGGTGCAAGGCACGCTCTACCCCGACGTCATCGAGTCAGGGTCCGGCTCGGCGGCCACGATCAAAACACATCACAACGTGGGAGGGTTGCCCGACGACATGCGGTTCGAGCTCGTCGAGCCGTTGCGCGATCTGTTCAAGGACGAGGTTCGCGCGGTAGGCGAGGAACTCGGTCTTCCTGAGGAGATCGTTTGGCGCCAACCGTTCCCCGGACCCGGCCTTGCGGTCCGGATCATCGGTGAGGTAACCCGTGAGCGGCTCGACTTGCTGCGGGCGGCTGACCAGATCGTCGTCGATGAGATCCGGCGCGCCGGCCTCTACCGGGAGATCTGGCAGGCCTTTGGCGTATTGCCGGTGGTCAAGACCGTCGGTGTTCAAGGGGACGGGCGCACCTATGCGTATCCGCTGATCATCCGAGCCGTCACTTCGGATGATGCGATGACCGCGGATTGGGCCCGTCTTCCCTACGAGGTCTTGGAGAAGATCTCCAATCGGGTGATAAACGAAGTACCGGGGATAAACCGGGTGGCCTACGACGTTTCGTCCAAGCCGCCCGCCACCATCGAGTGGGAGTGAAAAAGACCGTTCCGTCCCATTCAGGGCCCACACTGCCCTGCCGATAACGGCCATATCGGCCAGAAACATCTAGGTGGACCTCAACACCCCTGAATTGACGCGCATTTTCCGGGAAGAGCTGGACGAGAGGTCCGGTCGCCTTGTCGCGGGAGCGCGTGCACTCGCCGACGACACTCTCGACTCGGCCTGGGTTCCTGATCTGATCCGGGACGCCCACACCATCAAGGGATCTGCCGGTCTGCTCGGATACGAGTCGATTCGAGAGGCGGCGACTCGACTCGAGCAGTTGTGGCGTCTCATCGCCGAGGGCCACGCACCTGACGCCGACATCGTGGCGGCGATGGAGAACTCTGCTGGTTCCCTGGTGGACTCGATGTCCGACGAGAGTGGACAGCTGTCTGATTTGACCGAGAGACTGTTGGGGGGAATCGAGGCCTCCCGCGACATCGGCTCGGCCATACCGATCCGGCGCCCCGAGCCAGGCAGTCTTGGAGGTCTTCTCTCCTCGGTTTCCGAGTCGCTTCTCGGCGGCGCGACCAGGGTCGACACCGGGGACCTCTACCGGCTGATAAACCGCATCGTCGAAGTTGCCCTTGACACTGAGGCCCTGGCCGATCTGGCCCTGGTGTCGATCGAGGGCTCGGACCCCGCCGTTTTCCGCCGCTCCTGGCGGAGTCAGTTGGAGAAGCTGAGCGCCTCCATCGGAGATATCCAGGATCAGGCGGTTGCGCTTGCCAACGTCTCTTTCCGCGATGCTGCCTCGACTTTCCCCCAGTTCGTCCGCTACCTGGGACGACGGATGGGCAAGGACGTCAGATTCGAGATCATCGGGGACGACGTCCAACTCGACCGTCAGATCGTCGATCTGTTGCGGGAACCTCTCCGACATCTGCTGGTGAATGCGGTCGATCATGGGATCGAGTCGGCGGCAGTGCGGATCGCCGCGGGCAAGACGGCCACCGGGGTGGTCAGGGTTGCCGCTCGTGTCGTCGATGAGGGGGTCGAGGTCTCGGTTTCCGACGACGGAGGCGGAATCGACTGGGACAAGGTGGCGGAGATCGCCACGGACAACAACTTCCCCTTCGTCCATCCGGACCTGAGCCCTTTGTTGTTCCAGCCAGGTTTCTCCACGGCCGATGAAACGACCGACTTCTCCGGAAGCGGCGAGGGCCTGCCAGCAGCTCGGGACACGGTTGAGCGGGTTCATGGTGCGGTCCATATCGAGTCGCTGAAAGAGCGAGGCACCACGGTGACGATGACCCTTCCGATGTCGATGGTTCTCCAGAATGTCGTCGTGGTCGCCGCCGGCGATCAGTTCTGGGGCTTCCCCGAAGCCGCCGTCGAGGCTGCCATGCCTCTCTCCAAGGCGGAGATCAAGGTCACCAACGGCGGCCGCGAGCTGCATTTCGAGAGCGGCGCGATCCCGTGTGTGTCGCTGTCACAGGCCGTGGGCACCGGAGCGGACGCCGACGAGTCGGAGATCCTTGTCATGAACACCAGGTTCGGCCTGGTTGCGGTGACGGTTGGCGAATTGATCGATCGCCGTCGGGTGGCGGTGAAGAACCTGGGGCCGATCCTCGAAGGGCCGGGGCATGTCACCGGGGCGGCTCTGCTCGGCGGGGGACAGGTTCTGGTCGTGATCGACCCGAACTTCCTCGGAATCCTGGCCCGGCGGCGTCCACGTCTGGTGGGTAGACGGCCACGCATCCTGGTGGTCGACGAC
>JALYNX010000373.1 GCA_030772935.1 Actinomycetota bacterium
TCTCCATTTCATCGGGCATTGCTCCGGTTTCCCCGACGGAAAACGTGGCGAGAGCTACACCCGCTTTCTCGAACTGGTCGCAGACGGCAGTTTCAACCAAGAGGCGCGGGCACCCGGAGCACCGAGCAGGTGGTCCTCGGAGAAGGACGCGGCCTGGACGCCGGTGGAGCCGAGTGTCGTAGTCGAGGTCAGTTACGACCAGCTCGAGGGGCACCGGTTCAGACACGCCACCAGGTTTCACCGCTGGCGCCCGGAAAAGGACCCGCTGAGCTGCACCATGGACCAGCTCGAGCGCCCAGAAGGCCCCAGATTCGAGGAGGTTGTCGCGTGACGCCTATTTCCAGCCGACTTTGCCCGGAGTCTCCTCCTGAACGATCCACGATCGGGAAGGGGGACTACGTCAGGACCGACCCGCCACCTGTCATTTGGTCGGGCAAACAGACGCCGGTCGGCTGGGGCTGCCGCCGCGCCACAAGATCGGCCGGCATCAAATGACTGTGCTCGAAGTGTCGGATTTGACCCACGACTACGGAGAAGTGGTCGCAATCAGGAACCTCACCCTTCAGATCCCGGAGGGGGTGACCGGGCTGGTCGGTGCCAATGGCGCGGGGAAGACAACCCTCCTCCGGCTCATGCTCGGGCTGCTCCACCCAACTTCGGGGTCGATGCAAGTGCTCGGCCACGATCCGCAACGGGAGCCTTTGGCGGTGCGGACAGTGATCGGGTACATGCCTGAGGGGGATTGCCTCCCCAAGGATCAGACCGCCGCCGATTTCGTGGCCTATACCGCCCAGTTGGCCGGGATACCGCCACGCGAGGCGAGGAGGAGGGCATCGGAGACCTTGTTCCTCGTCGGGTTGGAGGAAGAGCGCTTCCGCTTCCTGGGAGACTTCTCGACCGGCATGCAACAGCGGGTCAAGCTGGCCCAGGCGATAGTCCATGACCCCGACTTGCTGCTTCTCGACGAGCCCGCGTCGGGTCTCGATCCCGAGGGTCGCAGCCAGATGCTGGAACTGATACGCCGGCTCGCCGACTTCAAGGTCAACGTCATTCTCTCCTCACATGTGCTGACGGACATCGAGCAAACCTGCGACTGGGTGGTCATGCTCGACGCCGGAGACCTGCTTCGCTCCGGGCCCCTC
This sequence comes from Actinomycetota bacterium, assembly GCA_030772935.1. GTDB lineage: Bacteria > Actinomycetota > Acidimicrobiia > Spongiisociales > ZC4RG35 > JALYNX01. The sequence goes on from JALYNX010000373.1 coordinate 1,143, forward strand.
GAGGGCTTCGAGAAGCTGGGAACGGTGATCGTCGAGGTCCTCGATCACGCCGACCAGGTTGCTGCCGCACTTCGGAACAGAGGCTTCGAGGCAACGGTCGAGGGCCAGCACTTGGTGGTGGGTCCCGGCGACGAAACCCTCGAAGTGGCGATCGTTGCCGAGACTGCCGCTGCCAATGCCGGTTTGGTCAGGATGATCCGGGGGTCGGCGTCACTCGAGGACCTGTTCATGGCCCGTGAGGTGTTGCCATGACCGACCAGGTCATCTACGACCGTGGCTATCGGACCTACGACGGGCCCCGGCTCGGCCCGGCTGGTGCCCGCCGGGCGGTCTACAAGGATGGCGTGCGGCGTGTGCTCGGCCTCGGGCGCAAGGCACGGGAGAAGATCTTCCCCTGGGCACTCATCGGTGTCGCAGTGATCGCGGCTGCGGTATTCGTCGGCATCCACTGGGCCATTGGCAACATCGAGGAAGGCTTGCGAGAAGGTGCCCCGACCTACGGGGGGCTCTTCGACTTCTACTCGGCGATCTCCCTTCTGTTCATCGCCCTCGCCGGCCCCCAGTTGTTGATCCCCGATCGGACCAAGGGAGTGCTCTCGGTCTACTTCTCACGTCCGCTGACCGTCGACGGCTACCTCACTTCAAAGATGGGCGCCTTCGCCACAGTGGTCGGCGCCATCTACATCGTTCCCCAGGTGCTGCTTCACCTCGGCCTTTCCCTGATCTCCGACGAAGGCTTCCTTCCCTATATCGGGGACCACCTCGACATTCTCTGGAAGGTGCCAGTCACCGCAATGGCGTTCATCGTCCTCCATGGCTCGGTCACCTTCATTCTCTCTTCGGTGATCGACCGAACCGGGATCGCAGCTGCCTCGTTCCTGGGGATCCTGGTTGCCGGGGGCGGGGTGGCAGGCAGAGTGGCCGAGGCGACGTTCCCCGGGGCCAAGTTCGCTTCGCTGCTCGCCCTCGACCAGCACCCGCGGATCATCCGCGACTACCTCTTCGAGGACACCATCGACTATCCGGCCGAGATCGCAGGATTCGAGGTCTGGGTCTCGGTGCTCGTCATCGTCGTTCTCTTCATCGCCGGTGCATGGTTCATCAGACAGCGATATCGGAGACTCGCATGACGGACACGATCGTCGTCACCGAGATGTCGAAGTGGTTTGGGCTCAAGGTTGCAGTCAGTGAGCTGTCCATCGGGTTCAAACCGGGAGTCACCGGCCTGCTGGGACCGAACGGCGCCGGCAAGACCACTCTGCTCCGGGTGATCACCGGTCTCCAGCGTCCGTCGCAGGGCGAGATCCGGATCCTGGGAGTCGACCCACGGGCCGATCCCGCCATCTACCAGAAGATCGCACTGGTTCCCGAGGATGAGACTGTCTACGACCGACTCACCGGACGCCAGTTCGTAGAGCTGGCCGCCCGGTTGTCCCGAGTCGAAAACCCCAAGGACCATGTGGTCGCTGCCATCGACTCGGTAGGCCTCTCAGATGCCGCCGACCGTGCCCTCGGCGGTTTCTCGAAAGGCATGAAACAGAGAGCGAAGGTCGCCCAAGCACTGGTCTCCGACCCCGAAGTGCTGCTGCTCGACGAGCCATTGAACGGGGCCGATCCGGTGCAACGAGCCCATCTCATCAGTCTGTTCCGACAGTTGGGGAACGAGGGAAGAACCGTCATCGTGTCTTCGCATGTCCTCTCCGAGGTGGAGCGGATGACCGATCGGGTGGTGGCGATGGTCGACGGCCGACTCGCCGCAGTCGGCGATGTGGGCACGATTCGCGCCGCGATGACCGACAAGCCGAGAAAGGTCTATGTCGAAGCCAGCGACCCGCGAGCTCTGGCGTCGTCGCTCATCGCCACCGAAGGGGTGGTTGGGGTCAGCATCTACGGCGACACCGTCCATGTGGAGGCCTCTGATTCGGGAGACCTGGCACGGCGCCTGCCGACCATCGCCACCGAACGAGGGATTCGACTGACCCGGGTCGAGCCCGTCGACGAGTCGTTGGAGTCGGTCTTCCGCTATTTGGTCGAAGGCCGTTGATGACCCTTGCGATCCATCTCTACCGGCGAATGATGCGTCGGGCCCGGGTCATCGCCCTGGTGGCCCTTTCCTCGGTTCCGGGCCTCGTCTACTGGCTGGTTGGCTTTGACGGCGAATCAGGCGGCCTGACCGAGCTCTACACCGACATCGTGGCGTCGGTGGGTTACACCTTCGTAGTGGCCGCCCTCATCCTCACCGCGGCAACGCTGCGCGAGGAGAAGGACGCCGGCACCCTCCCCTACATCTACATGCGGCCGATCTCACGACCCTGGTTCGCCGCCCAATCGATCATCGCCGGATCCGCAGCGGCGCTGGCGATTGGCCTCGGGGGTTGGGTGGCGAGCGTCCTCGCCTCGCTCGCCGTCGGGAACGGGGTTGGCCCCACCATCTCGGCGCTATCGCTCTTTGTGGCAGCCGCCATCGGATATGCAGCGGTGTTCGTCCCGCTCGGGTATCTCGCCCCCCGTTCGCTTCTCATCGGTCTCGGCTACATCATCGTCTGGGAGACCATCCTCGCCAATGTCGTCACCGGGCTCGCCCAGTTCTCGAT
>JALYNX010000374.1 GCA_030772935.1 Actinomycetota bacterium
CTTCTACACCGGCTGCAAAGACTCGGATACGTCACCGCCGACTGGCGGACCTCGCCCGAGGGCCGACGCCGCAAGTACTACGCCATCACCGAGGACGGGGGCTCCGCGCTCTCCGACCAGCAGCGGCAGTGGGCCGCGGTGACAAGCGCCATGGATGACCTGTGGCTTCAAATCCGGGCCCGTCCCGCGGTTGGAGCGGGCTCCTGATGGACCCACTGGAGACGCTGATCGCCGAGTGGCGCACCCACGTGAGCCGGATCACCGGCGCCAACGGACACGACGTCGAGGAACTGGAGGCTCATCTCAGGGATCAGATTGTGGACTTGGGCGCGGTGGGTCTGAGCGAGGACGAGGCATTCCTGATCGCGGTGAGGCGACTCGGTGAGGTGAACGAGATGTCCCGCGAATTCGCCACGGAGCACAGCGGCCGGCTTTGGCGGCAGTTGACGGTGGCGGGCAAAGCCGAGCCAGAGACCTCCTCCGAAGGGCTGCTCTGGGCATTGGGGTTGGCCGTTCTTGCTGGCATCGCCATCCAGATCCTCCGGCTCATAGCGCGGGAAATGGCGGCCATCGACTCTGTCACCTTGTTCGGCGAGAAAAGCTCTCTGTTGTTCCCCCGAAATGCGGGTTTGGTCATCCTGCCCTTCCTGGCCTGGTATTTCGCCCGAAAGCACCGGCTCAACACCAGGCAAGTGCTGCTCGCCGCGGTGCCGTTCCTGGCGGCGGCGCTGGCGGTCAATCTCTACCCCTGGGCACCAGATTCCTCGACAGAGGTGCTCGTCGCCATCCACCTTCCGGTGGCCCTTTGGTTCGCGGTGGCCATCTCGTATATGGGCGGGACCTGGGGGTCTCACGAGCGACGCATGGACTTCGTCCGATTCACGGGAGAGTGGTTCATCTATTACGTGCTCATCGCTCTCGGCGGGTTCGTCTTGCTCACGCTGACCGCGGTGATCCTCGAGCCCACCGGCTCCGACGTGGTGGAGACGGTCCTCGTCTGGGCCCTGCCCTCAGGCGCAGCGGGAGCGGTCATCGTCGCCGCATGGCTGGTGGAGGAAAAGAAGAGTGTCGTGGAGAACATGGCCCCGGTGCTCACTCTGATCTTCACCCCGCTCTTTGCCGTGATGCTCGCCGCCTCGGCGATCGCCTATGCAGTGTCGGATCTCGGGAGCGAGTTCGACCGGGAGGCGATCTTCGTTCTCGACATCCTGTTGGTCGTGGTGCTCGGGCTCGTTCTGTACGGGATGTCAGCCCGGGAGTCGGATCGGCCGACCAACCTCATGGATCGCATCCAACTGGTGGCGGTGGTGGGCGCACTGGCCCTCGACATCATGGTTCTCTCGTCGATGGTGCTCCGGATTAGTGAACTGGGGTTAACTCCGAATCGGGTGGCGGCTCTCGGTCTCAACCTGGTGCTGTTGGTCAACCTGGGGTGGGCGGCATGGCTCTCGGCCAGGTTCATCTCCAATCAGGTTCCCTTTCACCGCCTCGAACGTTGGCAGACGGAATACTTCCCGGCCTACGGGGTCTGGACCGCCGCGGTGGTGCTGGTCCTCCCACTTCTGTTTGCGTTCGCCTGAGCGACCTGGGATCCACTGGTCAAGGACTGCATGAGTGTCGAAGGCGAGGGTCAAAATCATCATTCCCGTTCCGGGTCGTCCCTGACGCGACCGAGTCCGGTCCATTTGTTACCTTCGCCTCTACCTCCGTCACCGCCTCTCCCCCACGATGAGAACGTCACCACGGATCGAGGATTGGAGGCACCAAAATGACCGATTCCGTGACTGCCGAGGTGCAGCTTCCCGAGGACAAGCCGCCCGAATGGGCCAACTCGATGATGAAGTGGGCCCTCACCACCCCGGGTCTTCAGGCCATGGTGGGCAAAGGTGTCGCCTTGCTAACCGTCACCGGCTGGAGGAGTGGCAAGACCTACACGATCCCGGTCAGCTACCACCGGGAAGACGACACCGTGACCATTGTCACCAAGAGGGTGCGCAACTGGTGGCGCAACTTCAGTTCCCCTCACGAGGTCCAGCTGCGGCTCGCCGGTCGAAACTACAAAGGCATGGCCGCGGCCAGTACGGGCGGTTCCGAAATGCTCGGGTTCATGATGGGCTACTTGGAGAAGCGACCCATCGACGCCAAGGCCTACGGATTGTCCGGCGAGATCACCTCGGAGAAGGTGGCGAGGATCCTGCCCTACATCGTCCTTATCCGCATCGCTTTGACGTCGACCTAGGCGGGGCAACTCTCCACGAGGAGAGGAAGCCGGATGCCGGCAGGATCACCTAGCAGGCAAAGCACTACACGGTGAGTTGGCAGGACTCCGATTCAGCTCGGTAGATTTCCCGCTGGCGGGCGTCCGCACGCCCACAGAGCCCTTTTCAAACCGGGTTGGAATCTGAGATTTGACGCCCGATCACACCAATAGCGACGATCAGAGTCCCTCCATCAGGGGTCCGCTCCCATTGGCGAGCGACTCTGAATTCGGCGGACGACGGATTGCTGCGTCATTCATGGCCGGGGCGCCTCCGATTTGCGACAGCTCTACTTCGATCCGACATGCGAGCGAGCTGATGGCGGACCATCGTGCGGTCTTGGTCAGGACTCCATCTGGCTACGGGATCGTCACCGACTCCGACCTTCGCCGGCGGGTTCTATCTGCGGGGCTTTCTCCGGACCGGCCGATTGCCGACGTAATGACCTTTCCCGTTCATGTCGTTGGTCGGGAAACGCTGGAGGACGACTTGGTGCTCGAGATGTTGGAATTCGGGGTCCACCACCTTCCCGTTATGGAGGGCGAAGCGGTGATCGGGATGGTGTCAGACCTGGACCTCTTAGGTACCAAACGTCGCTCGCCGTTTGACCTCCGTAGCCGAATCGATTCTGCCGTCGCTGCAACGGATCTCGCCGAGGTCGGGCAAAGTCTTCCACGCACTGCCGTTGACTTGTGGAAGGCAGGAGTCGATGCCGAACATATCGGGCTGTGGCTCGGTGCTCTGACCGACCGGCTGACCGCGCGCCTCATAGAGATCTGCGTTGATCACCTTGGCCCTCCTCCGGTGGAGTGGGCATGGCTGGCCCTCGGAAGTTTGGGTCGGCGGGAACAGGCTCTCACCGCCGATCAGGATCATGCCCTGATTTACGAGAGCCAGGGAGAGAGTCACGACGACTATTTCGCGGAGCTGGCCCGGGAAGTCGTCAGTGGTCTTGCTGCTTCGGGCTTTCCCAAATGTGAATCGCGAGTAATGGCGACTGAGCCCGCTTGGAGAATGTCGGTAGGAAACTGGCTTGGCCGCCTTGATCAATGGATGGCGGAGCCAGACCGGCTCTACGGGTTCTTATCAGGAATCGTGTTCGACTATCGAAGGGTCGCAGGCACCCTCAACATCGTCCCCGAACTCGATCGCATGGCGAAGAAGGCCGCAAGCAAGTTCCAATTCGTCAAGCGGCTCAGTGGTCTGGCTATCGCCCACAAGACGCCGTTGAGACCACTGGGCCGACTCAGGACTACTAGCGCTGGCGGTGGGCCCCCGACCCTTGACATCAAAGAGACCGGGCTCTTCCCGATCATAGAAATGGCAAGGGCCCTGGCACTCAGCTCCGGTGTCGCAGTCCCTTCGACCCTGCAACGGCTCCGTCAGATTGGAGATGACCAGGAGTGGTCAGACGCCAGCGCCTCGCTGATCCAAGTGTTCAGGACGATGCAGCACGTACGGTTCCAGCATCAGGTACGGCAACTCGATGCAGGCGTACCCGTGGACGACCTGGTCGTCCCGGTACAACTTGATCGATTGACCCGGCTCCAGTTGCGGGATGCTTTTCGCGTTCTTCGATCGGTTCTGGATG
>JALYNX010000375.1 GCA_030772935.1 Actinomycetota bacterium
CCCCCTGAGTATTCGAATTCCTCAAATACACATAACCATCCGACCGTCGATACAACCCCGGAGTCTCCACCCCATCACAATCCCAATCCCCCGAGAACGGCACATCACCCGGATTCCCATAAAAGAACGAGGTTTCCACGATCCCGCTCGTGGCCAGGGACCAGATGTGGAATTGGCCCGCGCTGTCCTGGAAGGCGGCGGTGTCACAATCCGAGTTGCCGTTGCAGAGGGTCACCCCCGAGTTGAGGCTCAAGGCGAGTTGACCGGGTAGGAACCAGTCCCGCAGCGGCCACTGGTACTTGGTCCCGGAGGCGAGGACGCCATCCCTCCAGCCGGCGTTCACGGTCGGTGGGATCCAAACCCGCCAATCGGTCTCCTTGTTCAGGTTGAAGTAGACCACCGCGACGACAGCCGGGTTGGAGGCGGCCCAGGACATCATGTCTCTGATCCACTGATCCTTGCTCCCCGAGGGCCAAGCGGCCGTCTGGGCGATGATGATCGGCTTGCCCGGGAAACTGCCGGCGAGCTGGTCGACAGTTCCACCCATCACCGAATAGACGTTGGCGCCGTCGGCCCAGCGGTAGGCCGAGATCCCGATCACATCGACATAGCCATTGCCCGGGTAGTAACTGCCGATCGAGCCGCAGCCCGGCGTAGTCCACCCGTTGGGGGCGAAAGCGAAACGAACTTTGGTCTCGTTGATCCCGCGACCACGGATGATGTCCACGATGCGCCGGTAGGCGTTGACGAAGTTGGCTGGGTCGCAGCCATATGGGGTCCAGTCACCGTTCATTTCCTGGAGCGGCGCCAAGACCAGGCTGCGGCCCCCTCCCAGGTTCAGGAACTGCTGCATGTGCGAAGCCCACTCGTTGATCTTTGCGTCCCAGGCTCCCGAGGCGATCGAGGCGGCGGAGGCGGGAATGGTGAGGTTGGCGAACGGAGTCGCCTGGCCTGCCCACACCTGGTTGAGGGCCTCCCTCGTGTTGGACCAACCACCGGCTACACCATCATTCTCATTCACAGAATGGAAGGTTCCACCAAACGTCATGCGCTTGCCGATCGCGCTGGCCAGGTTGTTGAGGTCACTCCCAGCCGCGAAGTGCTCGGAGTAGATGCCGGCATATACGGATCCGGCCCCGGTGATGGTGGCCGCCTCAGCGGGCGGAGCGGGCGCTGCAAAAACAAATGCGCTGGTCAGGAGGACCAGCGCCATGAACAAAGCTACCTGACGACGCATTGAGGTCTTATCGGCCATCCGGGGACACCCCTTGAACCGGCGAGGAGCGAGACACCCGCCACATCGCGACAAACGCGATCAACTCCCCGATGGCAAACCCGAGTGCGACTCGGGTCAGTGGGTCCAGCGAGGAAACGACCAGCACCGCGACGGAGGCAGCGAGTCCCAGGGACCAGACCAGGGCCAGAGCAGCGGTTCTTCCCCCGGCCACCAAGAACTGGCCGACGATCTGGGATACGACGGCGGCGACTACCCCGCCTGCGACAAGAGCGGCCATTTCGGGCGACGGGCGAAACTCCGCCCCTAACAAAAGCTGAACAACATCCGCCCCGACCCCATACCCGGTGAGAGCCCCGGCTAAACACAGTGCGGCGCCGAGGGCCACGAGCCGTGAGATCAAGCGATCGGCCTCAGTTCGGTCGTGGTTCTCAGCCAGTCGGACCAGATGAGGCAGGACCCGGCCCTGAAGCAGATAGATGAGAGTCAGCGGAGCCCGGAAGAGGGTGAAGGTGACGAACGCAACGCTGATGAGCTCGGGGGGGCCACCCAAGACGAGGACCGCCAGAGGAGCCCCCGCCAGGAGCGTCTGCGATGCGGCGCTGCCGATGACGTAGACCCCGAGGAACTTCGACGACCCGGCTATCGACCCCGACGGCGCTTCATGGTCGAAGCGCCAGAAGCGGGTGCCAACCACGGTGAGAGCGCCCAAGGCCATAGCCCATCCGAGGGAGACCGGAGACGAGGCCACCGCGAGAAACGCCGACGCCAGCACCAGACGCCCCACCGATTCGCCGATCAGGGCCCAACCCACCAGCCCGAACTGACGATGGCCCGCAAGCAGCCCACGTGCCAGCTCGTAGAGACCGTAAAAGACGAACAGCGCGAAGGTGACGAGAAGAAAGGCCTCGTCACCGAGAAAGGCCCGCTCCAGGGTGACCAGGACAAAGGCGATGCCGACAAAAGCGGCGAGGAGGATGGCGACGAGCGAGGGCAGCATGCCATGGAAGGTGAGGACCTTCCGACCCGACGCCGCCTCCCGGGTGACGTGTTGTTCCACCGGAACCAGCACCACGGTGCCCACGATGAAGAACATGGTCCACAGGACCGAGATCGGAGCGAAGCTCTCCGCCCCCAAGACCCGCCCTCCGAGGACCTGGAACAGATAGGCGCACAACGCCGACAGGAGGCCACCGAAGACCATGAGCCCGGTGCCAGGGGCGCGGAAACCGGCGCCGACCGTCATATCGCCCCAGCTGTGCTTTCGACCCGTCGTCGTGAACTGCTGGCTGCCAACCAGAGGCCGAGGGTGAACCAGAGCACCGGTTCGAAGAGCACCGTTTGGGTCAGTGAGGCGGCTGCCACCACCGCCAGCGCCGGGCCTGCGGTCGACCCCCCGCCCCCTCCGAGGGACACGAGCATCGCCACAAAGCCAAGCGCGCCAATGATCCCGGTCTCCGCGAGGAGCTCGAGGGCGAGGTTGTGCGGTTCCTGAAGGCCGGCCTCTCCCCAACCCGTCCCCAGCCCGATGCCGCGGACCGGGTTCGCTTGGAAGCGTGCCAGGTATTCACGCCATACCTCGAGACGGTTGTCGCCCACGATCAAGTCGGGATCGACCACGCCCACTTCCCCGACATCGATCTGCCCGAGGACCAAGAGATAGGTCCAGCGGAACTCGAGAGCGTCGTCGACGTCCCCACCCACTCCGGCTCGGTCAGTAGCGAGGTGGAAGCCAAGCAGGAGCACCGCGACCGGCACCGCCCATGCCACCGCCTGCAATCCCTTGGTCAATGTCGCCCGATCCTCACGCCAGAGCGTGACCAGAGCCGCCACCACTGCAATCGCCAGGCCGATCCACCCGGTGCGCGAATAGGTCAGAATCGTCGCCGCGAAGAGGCCGCCGATCACCAGCGGTGGAGCCCAGCGCGGGGCCCGGAGCGCCCTCCGTGCCACGCCAACGATGGAGAGGGCTATCCAGACGTTGGTCCACAGCGCCGAATAGCCCGGATCCTGATGCCAGTTGGTGAGGGCGACGAAGCCTGAGCCCAGGTATGCGGGCTTGTTGACCCGGTCGATCAGCCAGAAGTCGTTCACCGCGTCGATGGCGCCTTCTCCAAAGACACCATCCGTCACCATGGTGAGGACCACCGCCGTGGCCGCCATCGCCGCTCCCGACCAGAACACCGCGGTCAACACTTCGTCGATCTGCTTTCCATGACGACCCGTGACGAGGAGGAGCAGACCGCCGGCGATCAAGCCCAAGTACAGACGCCAGAACGTGACCCCGACATCAGGACCCGGCCACGAGACGAGCACCGCCGCGAGAAAAATCACCATCCCGAGTCCGGCACGTCTCGACCAGGGAATGGGCCGCTCCTCCCATAGGTCGATTGCTGCAACCACAGCCAGGAGGATGAGCCATGGCTTCCAAGCGATCTCGGCCCGGATATACAAGGTGTGTAGCGGGAGCAGCACCACCAGGGCCAGGAACAAGGGTCGGGACCGGGAATGGGAGGGGGGCGAAGTCACGGGGAGGGGCCAGGAAGGCTAGTTGGGCCCTCGTCCCACTGACACTTGGGACCGCTGCTTACCATCACCCTTCATGCACGGTTTCCGCGTTCCTGTCTGAATGATCCGCTCATGACCCCGGGACGCCTCGTCTTCGTGACCACCGAGTTGTACCCCGAGACCCAAGGAGGGGCCGGGGTGGTCGTCGACACCCTTGTTCGTCACCTGGCAGGACAGCGACCGGTGGTCGTCCTGCTCGCCTCCCCAGATCCGGTCGAGGTGATGCAACGGGAAGGGGTTCAGGTCGAGGTCGCCTTGATTCCGCCGACCGGGTTTCTCGATCGCTCGGAGGCGATAGCCAGAAGTGTCTCAGAACTCATAACCCCCGGTGACCACATCGAGGTACAGGACTTCGAGGGCATCGGCTATTCGATGCTCGAGAACCGGGTAGCGCTCGGCCTCGAGGCCAATCCGATCACGGTCAGGTTCCACGGCCCATATGACCTGTTGCGTGAGGCGATGGAGACTGATCCCGGCGACTGGCTGATTCCCGCTGCCATGGAGCGGGGGGTCTTCCAAATGGTCGATCGGGTGCTGATCCCGGTGCCCGGTCATCGCCAAACACTGATCGATCGCTACGGAGTCTCCCCGGAACGGGTGGCAGTGTCGCCGCCGCCAATCCCGCCCCTCAAGGGCGAGGTCACGAGCCCTTCCGATGTCCCGGCC
>JALYNX010000376.1 GCA_030772935.1 Actinomycetota bacterium
TCGACATTGCGATATGGGGCCCTTGCCACCCTGCGCTCGGAGGCGCCCCTGGTCTACATGGCCATCGGCGAGCCCGACTTCTGGATCCGTTCGATGCCGTCCCGGATCGCAAATCGATGGATGCTCCGCCGAACCACCAGGATCCTGGCTGTTTGTGACGCCACCAGGAGGCAGTTGCTCGAACTCGACCCCTCACTCGCGGAGAGGATCCATGTCACCTACACCGGTGTTCCCGACGAGCTGTTCAGTGTCAGGTCTGGTGAAGACGACCATGGGCCATTGCGGGTGGTGATGGTCGGCAGTCTCTCCGACGAGAAAGATCCGCTCCTGGCTTTGCGCAGCGTGGCTCGAGTGCCTGGTTTGATGCTGCGATTTGTGGGGGCGGGGCCGTTGATGGATCGGGTTCGCGACGAGATCGATGTTCTGGGCGTCAAGGACCGGGTGCAGCTGATCGGCGTGGTCGATGACGTCACGCCTCATTTGGAGTGGGCCAACGTGCTCCTGCTCACTTCGCGCACCGAAGGGCTACCAGCTGCGATTCTCGAGGCGGGAGCCGCCTCGGTGCCGTCGGTCGCGGTGGACACCGGTGGGGTCAGGGAGGCGATCAGCGACGGCGTGACGGGGACGGTGGTCGATCGCAACGACGAAGACGGGGTGGTCCGTGCCCTCACTCAGTTGGCTGCCGATCCGGAAATGGTCCGCCGTCTGGGTCGGGCGGCGCGTCTGCTCATCAAGGAGCGATTCGCCATGGATCACGTCATCTCTGGCTATGTGGCCCGTCTCAGTGAGGTTCTCAAGTGAAGATCGCCCATCTGACCACGGTTGACATGAGTCTCCGCTACCTGCTCTTGCCCCAACTCGAGGCAGCGCGAGACACAGGCGAGTCGATCGGGATCAGCGCCGCAGGTGAGTTCGTGCCTGAGCTCGAAGCGAAGGGCATTCGCCACATCCCGCTATCCGCCTCGACCCGGGGTATGGATCTGCTTTCCGACGTCAGGGCGATCGGCCAGCTCTGGAGCGTGCTGAGACGCGAGCGCCCCGACATCCTCCACACCCATAATCCCAAACCTGGTGTCTACGGCCGGATAGTCGGCCGACTCGCCGGAGTCCCGATTGTGGTCAACACTGTTCACGGCTTGTACGCCACCCCCGAGTCCTCGCTGCTGAAGAGGATGATCGTGTACACCCTGGAGTGGGTTGCCTCGCGGTTCTCCGACGCCGAACTGATCCAGAGCCCAGAGGATTACGAGCTCCTCTGGCTGAGACGGATCATGCCTCGCTCCAAACTGAGGCTCTTGGGCAACGGTGTCGACCTGGAGCGTTTCCGGCCGAACCCTGAGGTGAGGGGCCAGGTCCGAGCGGAGCTGGGCCTGGAAGACGGGCAGATCGCGGTGGGCCTGGTCGCCCGTCTCGTCGAGGAGAAAGGCGTGCCGGAGTTGATCGCGGCCGCCGAGCGCCTCGATGAGCATTACGTGGTGTTCATCGTTGGCCCCAAGGATCACGAGAAGTCGGACGCGGTGTCAGACGAACTCCTGTCTCGGGCGGAGGCAAATGGGGTCCGCTTCCTGGGAATGCGCAAGGACGTGGAGCGGATCTATCAGGGTTTGGACATCTTTGTGCTCCCCAGTCACCGCGAGGGGTTTCCCCGGGCGGCGATGGAGGCTGCAGCTTCGGGACTGCCGGTGATCGCCACCGACATCCGCGGTTGCCGACAAGTGGTCGAACACGGGGTCAACGGGCTCCTGTTCCCGGTAAGGGATGTGGATGCCCTCACCAGCGCAATAGCTCGGGTCGGAGCCGACGTCGAGTTGCGGTCGGCGATGTCGCAAGCATCGGTCGAGCGGGCTCGTGCACATTTCGACGAGCGGGAGATCGTCAACAGGGTGATGGGCGCATACGCCGAGGTAGCGGCTCGCAAGCGGGTCTACCCGGCGCTGGTCGAGAGGTGGGGCGGCTAGCCGGCCCGTTCAAGTCTCTCCGGCTTCGGGAGTGATTGTGACTTGAACTCGATAGCGCCGTCCATCCACTTCGAAGTAGGCAGCCTCACCAACATCGTTGGTGCTCAGTGCACGGAGGGTGCGCAGGGTGTCCTGCACCGGAAATGTTGCCTCGAGGTCCAGCCGACGGATCGAATCGGAGCCAAGCTCGGCACGAACGTGGTTGGTCCCGTCCTCCGGGGACTGGCGCACACGTGGTGGGCTGCCAGACGCCAGCAAGGGCCATGCTTCCCGGAACAATTCCACCTCGAGTTGGAGCAGGCGCCCATAGAGGGTGTGTGCCGTGTCCTCAGGTCGGATCTCGATCTCGGCCTGAGCCACGATGTCACCAGTGTCCACCCCGCTGTCCATGAAATGAAGAGTGGCGCCGATCGGGGTCTCGTCGAGAATTGCCCAGTTCGGCGTGTGCCAGCCGCGGTTGTACGGGAGGAGGGCGGGATGGAGATTGAGCACCCCGATCCGAGGAATCTCGAGAACCGGTCCCGGGACGATGTACGGGAAATGCACGCCGAGGATGTAATCGAGATCCATTGAGCTCAACAGTTCGATGCTTGCCGGATCCCGGAATTGTCTGCCAACGAGAACGTGATCGTCGTCCAACCCTGACATCTCCCGAAGGAGGTCGCTATGGGTGGCGATCTCTGGCGCGGAGACCATGAGCACCTGGGGCTTGACCCCGGAATCGAGAAGGATGGCGAGACACTCGACGGCTGATTGGCGGTCCCCGGCGAAGGCGATTCGTGTCATGAACCCGAGCCAGAGAAGTACTCGACCGTGGCCTGACCCTCCTGAGTGACACCACTGCGTCGCAGGGCGCGGGGAATGGTCAACGCCAAGATCTTGAGATCGAGCCAGAGTGAGCGGTTCTCGACGTACCAAACGTCCATCTCGAGACGATCGGGCCACGGTGTCGCATTCCGACCGTTGATCTGGGCCCAGCCAGTGACACCCGGCCTCACCTCGTGTCTCCGGGCCTGGCGTTCGGAGTAGAGGGGCAGATAGTGCATGAGGAGAGGTCGGGGCCCGACGAGACTCATGTCCCCTTTGAGGACATTCCACAACTCGGGAAGCTCATCGAGACTGCTGCTTCGGAGTCGGGCTCCAAACGGATCGAGACGGTCCTGGTCGGACGAGCCGTCGCGGGGGTCGACCGGGGTGTCACGCATGGTGCGGAACTTGACGAGCGTGAATGGCTGCGCGCCGAGACCCGGTCGTTCCTGTCGGAACAGGATGGGACGTCCCAGTCTCCACCAAACCATGGCTCCGATGACGAGAAGTAGTGGCGACAGGATGACCAGCGCCAATGCGGAGACCGCCAGATCCAGCGCCCGTTTCACCGATCGACAGCCGTCCCAGTGAGCTCAGGTTCGAGGGAGACCGGTTGGACCGGTATCCGTGCTCGAGTGACCTTTCGTTTCTCGTTCCAGCCGAGTCCGATGACCAGGGCCAGGAAGAAGGCAAGGACCTGGCCGCGTTGTCGGGCAATGATCCCCAGATTGCGCACCACGCTGAACGCGACCGCGAAAGCCAAGGTGTAGAGGGTGCAGAACACCAGATAGGCGTTGTTGCGCCACTCCCTCCAGTTGCGGAGCATCGCCGGCAATTTCCAAGCGAAGAGGAGCAGGATCAACGTGGTCTCGGCGGCAGCGAGATAGTGCTGCAACTCGGTTGCCTCGAAGATGAAAGGCCTGAACAGAACCAGTGCCACCGCGCCCGGCACGTCGGCGATCGCACGCACCGGGTTGCCGGCCGCGACGGTTCCGTCCTCCGAGGTGCGGCGTGTTATCTCGGTGGTGAACGGGGTCAGGTCTTCCAGATCACCGAGTTGGAGACCGACGATGTCGGGGATCAGGGTGACCGCAAGGACCACCGCTGCGGCGGCGCCGAAGAAGGTCAGGAACTTCCTTCCCCGGGCTATGAACCCGGCGCCGATCTTGAGTTTGGAAACGAGCAACGCTCCCACGAGAGCGAGTGCGACCAGGGCTGCGATGTGAATTCGGATCAGGCCAAGCCCGGTCAATGCCAATCCGAGAGGCAGGATCCAGCGCAACTCGAAGCTCTCGAGGAGACGGGATATGAAGTAGGCCGCTGAGCCGAGGCACAAGATGACCAGGGCGTCCTTCCCGATGCTCGACGGCCAGAAGGCGTAGGTGGGGAAGAACAGGACGAGAAGGGCGTATGGCTTCAGCTGGTGGGGCTTCGCCCACCGGCGGAAAGCGGCGTAGAAACCAAGCTGACCGAGAAACGACAGCATGCTGAACATGACGAAACCGCCAAGCATGTCCGGGGTGAAGATGGCGAACAGCCCTCCGGTGAACGCTTCCACCACCTGGGTGCCGAGCGAGCCACTTCCCGACAGGGGAGGGACGGTCCCAGATCGCCATGTCGTTGCCAGCGTCGTGCCCGCGTTGTAATAGGCGATGGAGTCGCCGGAGCCGTAGACATTCTCGACCATGAAGTGCCGGGCGTAGGCACCGACGATCTTGGCCACAAATCCCAGGGTGACCCATTTGGTGAGCCAGGCGGCGTCCACCGGTCGTTTCAGGAAGGTGGCAACGCCGGCCATGAGCAACGTGCCAAGAATGGCCAGCAAGAGCACTCCTGCTCCCGAGGCACCGAGGGCCAACAGCAGACCGAGTCCTATTGCGGAAACTCCGGCAACTGCCCAGAGCCAACCCTCGTTCTTCACAACAACTCCAGATCACTGGTGGCGATGTCCCAGGAGCGTAGATCGAAGGGATCGATATCGAGCTCGCTGAGGGGCATGGCAACGAGCTGGAGCGTCTTGAGACCGGGTACCGGGAGCATGCCCCCTCGAACCGCCGCCGATCGCTCAGGGGACCCCTTGGAGAAGAATCCGGCGAGGTATGAGCCCCGGTTGATTGCACTGGCTCGAGAGACACCGTGACGGCCGGCCCCGCCTAGAAGGTCTGATAGAACCAACTCAATCCGCCCGGAGCGGACGCCGACCCTGACCACGGCGGCTCCGTCTCCATCCTGGACACTTCCATAGCGAGCTGTTGGGTGTGATCCGAAACGCCATTGCTGATACTCAATTGTCCGAGGCGTTCTCAGGCCCCTCGGCGGTCGATCAGGTCGCCCGATCGGGCGAAAGGCCGCCGCGCCCGGTGCAACCCGGTCAAGAGAAGGGAGGTCGTCCCCCTCGGGGCGAACGACGCTGCCCAACCTGGGACGGACCAGCACTCCGATCGCTCCTACTTCGCGCCAACCCATCGACAGGTATCCGGCGCCGGAGCGGGCGTTGGGAGTGTTGAAGATGAGGTCGATGCCCGATTCCCGGGCCAGCTCGACCGCTTCGAGAGTTAGGGCCTTGAAGACACCCCGCCTTTCGAAGTCGGGATGGGTGGCGGTGTCGACCGGTCTGACGCATCGCACCTGATGGCCCTCGTCTGTGAAGAGGTCCCATCGCATCAGGGCGCGCACACCGGCGATCCGATCCCCAAAACAGGCGAGGAGAACGATGGATGGACCGAAAGGGTTGATCTCGTGTTTCCAGGCCCAGAGCTCCGGCGTGCGTTTCAGCAGGGCCGTCTCTCCGAGGGCGGCGGCGAGAACTTCGAGGATTCCGCTCGCATCCTCGGCGCGGGCGGGTCTGATCTCCATATCAGGCATGGAGCACCTCCCGGTAGAGCTTCTCGTAGTCGGCGATCATGCGAGCGATTCCGTATTCGGCGGACACCAGGGCTGCTCCGGCTTGTCCCCAGCCTTTGGCATCCGGGGACTCGAGGGCTTCGAGAAGTCCGACCGATAGTGCCTCGGGGTCACCGGGCGGCACCAGCAGACCAGTCACCCTGTCTAAGACCACCGCCGGCACGCCACCCACCGCGGTGGCAACAACTGGGCGGCTCAACGCAAGTCCCTCGAGAATCGCCAGCGGCAGTCCTTCGACGTCGGCGGGGTTCACGACGACGTCGGCGGCGGCGAGGAAGCTGCGGGCATTCTCGCGACGGCCCATGAATCGAATGTGCTCGGAGACCCCGGCCGCATGGGCAGAGGAGCGCACCCTGGCCAGATCACCGTCGTGCTTCTCCGCCCCGACCGAGACCACCAGGACGTTCGGGTCTTTCGCCACGAGAAGGGCTGTGGCCGCGATCAGATTCTCATGACCCTTGTGGGGCCGGATGTTGCCCACATGCGCCACCAATGACTGTCCGGGCTGCATCCCCAACTCGGCGCGCACCGACTCGATCTCTGACGCGCTCACCGAGACCGAGACGCCATTCGGTATCACCCTCGGCGGGACGCCGGGAAACCCGACCAGGCTCTCGGCGACGGCGTCGGAGACCGCGATGACCGCGGCATTGCGCCCGTAGGTGAGGCGGTTGACGAGGCGAGTCGGTTGCCGATAGGAGCTGGCGATGTTGTGCTCGGTGTAGACCACGGGCCGCGCCGTGGCGAGACGGGCCAGGATCCCAGCGGTGGGGAGATGGCTGTGGATGAGGTCGGGCTGCCACTCCGAAATCAGCGAACGGAGCTTTCTAAAGGCGGTGAGACCGAGTCCTCGATCGGACCCAAGGCAGTCGACGGCGATGCCCATCGCCCTGATCTCATCAACGAGTTGGTTCTTCCAAGGAAGGAAGTAGGCGACTCGATAGTCGATCGCGGTGCGATCCCAATGCTGGGCTCCCTCGGCGATGAGACGCTCTGCGCCCCCGATCCCCAACCCCTTGATCAGGACCAGAACGCGGGCGCGATCAACCGGCGTCGACGAGACCATCGATCAATTCTTCGAGGCCCCGGTCGAACGGCATCTCCGAGTGCCAGCCCAGGACTTCTTCGGCCCGCTTGGCCGACACCGCTGCGGGAGGCACGTCTCCAGGTCTCGGCTCGCCAAAGGTGAGCTCGGTTGGGAAACGGCTCACGATCATCTCCGCAAGCTCTCTGATGGTGACGGTCTCGGCGGCCACCGTGTTGATGGCCAAGCCCGATGCCTCCGCCCCGGCGGCCAGCACGAACGCTCGTGCGATGTCCGAGGAGTGGGTGAACTGACGTCCCTGCGATCCGTCTCCCTGGATGGTGATGGGCTCACCACGCCGGGCCCGGTCGATGAAGATCCGGAAAACCGAGTTGGGTCGGAGTCCGGTCCCATAAGCCGTGCCGAGGCGAAGGGCGAGAGCAGAGAGGCCACGCAGATGGGTGGCGGCCAGGATCAGGGACTCCCCAGCGAGTTTGGTGATGCTGTAGGGGTGGTCGGGCATCGTTGGGTGGTCCTCGTCGAGCGGCTCGTAGCGCGGCTCTCCGTATACCTCCCAGGTCGAGGCGTACACCAGACGCGCCTCATGTCTGAGCGCAGCCTCGATGACGTTGGCGGTCCCGAGAACGTTGACCTCGGCGGCAAGAGTCGGCTGTTCCCCAGCCAAGTAGACGTCACCGATCGCGCCCACATGGGCGACGACATCGGCTCCGGCGACGGCCTGATCGACCGAGTTGCCGTCGGTCAGGTCACCCTGAGCGAAGTGGATCCCGTCCGCATTGACAGGAGCCACGTCGAAAGCAATGACCTCCCAACCGACATCGCGAAACTTTCGTGCGATGTGCCCGCCGAGAAATCCGGCGGCACCTGTCACCACAACTTTCATCGTTCCTCCCAAAATCCTTTGTTAAACCGGGCGTGATCGATCGTATTGCGACCCGGTGGCTTCCCCAACCCTCGACACATACTCCCACGACCACCGCCAGCGTTCAATTGCCACTTTTGGAGACGGATCTAATGTGATAGTTTGTTGGTCTGGGAGGCTCTGCCCGTACGGCTGAGCCGTATTTGGGAGGCGTTAAGTGTTGGGCGGAGCATTCAGTGGGGAGACTATCGCGGCGCGTGTGCGCCGAGCCATTTCCGGTGGGGCGGCGAGGGTAAGGGCCGACATCGCGTTCGCTTTCGTCGACGTGTTCATCATCGTTGGGGCCTATTCCATCGCGCTGGCGATCAGAATGCTCGACCCCGGGATCGCGGACGTGCGGGTGTATGTCACCGACCTCGCCAAAGCGTTGCCGGCGATCGTCCTCATCCATGTGCTGGCCAACGTGATAGCCGGAGGGTATGGCCATGTCTGGGAGCATGCCTCCACCGACGAGGCGATGAAGGTCGTCATGGCCAATGCTGCCGCGGGGTCCTTGGTTCTCGCTATGTCCTACCTGCTCAAGTACGCGCCGGGTCAGATTGTGGTACCGGCCACGGTGGTGGTGATGGGCGCCTTCCTAACCCTGGCGGGGATGGGTTTGGTCAGGTTTCGCTCGCGCCTTTTTTCATTCAGGAAGACCGGAGGAGGAAGCCGAATCCTGATAGTCGGCACCGGCCGTGATGCTGCGGTTTTTGCCCGCCAGGTCCCTGATCTCACCGCCAATGGCGTAGCCGTCGGGTTCGTCTCCGAGGGGCACGCACCTCCGCAATCGGCTCGTCGCTTGGCCGGGTTGCGCGTTCTCGGTCATCTGGGCGAGATCGCCGACCTGGTTCGCGAGCACGAGATCAATGAAGTTGTCGTGGTCGGCACCGATCCGGTCCGGACCCGCGAGGTTGTGGACCGCTGCCTCGAAGTCGATGTTCGGCTTCGGATCCTTCCTGCGGCCGGCGATGTCATGGAAGACCGCAACGCGGCGGTCGACGTCCGAGACATCAAGGTCGAGGACCTCCTGGCCCGTCCCCGGGTGGCAACCGATCTCGAGGAAGTTGCCGGGCTGCTCAAGGGCAAGCGGGTTTTGGTGACAGGTGCCGGCGGCTCCATCGGCGGGGAGATCGTGGGCCAGGTTCTCGGCTTCGAGCCCGCGGGAGTGTGGGCGCTCGACCGTGACGAGACCCTGCTTCATGACGCGTCGCTGGGATGGAGCGGTGAGGCTCACATCGTGCTCGCCGATGTTCGGGACGCCGAGAAGACACTGAGCACTTTCGAGCGGATTCGCCCCGATGTCGTCTTTCATGCAGCTGCTCTAAAGCATGTTCCGGTGCTCGAGGAGTTTCCGGATGAGGCGGTGCTGACCAACGTCGTGGGCACCCGCAATGTCATCGAAGCTGGATCCCGGGCCGGGATGAGCAACTTCGTGCTCATCTCAACAGACAAGGCGGTCGATCCGTCGTCGGTGATGGGGGCTACCAAGCGGATCGCCGAGTTGATGGTGCAGCTGGGTCAGCATCGAAATGATGGGTGTGTCTATACCGCGGTCAGATTCGGCAATGTGCTCGGCAGCCGGGGCAGTGTGATCCCGACTTTCATAGAGCAGATCAAGATCGGAGGGCCGGTGACGGTCACCGACCCCGACATGACCAGATATTTCATGACCGTCGACGAGGCCGTGCAGCTGGTGCTCCAGGCCTCCGCTCTATCGAGTGGATCCGAGGTCTTCGTCCTCGACATGGGTGATCCGGTCCGGATCGTCGACCTCGCCCGGCGTTTGATCCGATTGGCCGGTCTCACCCCTGGTGCTGATATCGCTATCGAGTACACTGGGCGCCGGCCTGGAGAAAAGCTCAATGAGAGTCTTTCAGCTGATCCGATGGCCTTGACCCGCAACCCACAGATTTTTGAGGCACGACTTGGCCACCCCACTGCATATGTTGTACTCGACAGCGTCGCCGATCTCGAAGACGCCGCTCATGTCGGCAACCAGGAAGAAGTGAGACGTCTGCTCTCCCACCTGGCGAGCGCCGCCATTGGCGTCGGGACCGCAGTGAGCGGCGCTGAGCTCGAACCCCAATGGAGCTAAAGCGACTGCTTCGGGTCCTTCGTGACCGTTGGTATGTCATTCTGGGCGTAGGTCTGCTCGGATTGTTCGCCGGTTGGTACTTCACCGATCTGACCAACGAGAACCGGGCACAGCAGATCCGAGCCTCCATCTTCATTCGCTTCGAGGCCCAGGAGGGTCAGACCGCCGAGGCGTTGGAAACAGAGCGGGAAACCAGTCTGGCAAAGGCAACTCTTGCGGCCGGTGAGCTTCTAGGCGAAGACCCGACTTCGAAAGTCGAGATAGACCCCCTCACCGGGCGTCTCGCGTTCAGGGCTTTTGGGGAGACCAACGAGGAAGCCAATGAGAAAGCTCGGTCGTTGGTCGATGCCTATCTAGCTGTGGATCCCGGGGCCGGTGGGCCGATCGAAGAGGCGCTCCAGGCCGTCCTCGACAAGGCGGCCATCATCCAAGACCAGATTGCCGAATTGCAGCTGACGCTCACTCCTGAGGAGCAGGCCTTGGTCAGCGAATTGGCCGAGTTCGACCTACAGATCCTTGCCAACGAGGAAGCCCTGACCCAGGCTCGGGTCGACGAGGATGCTGCTTCATCGATCGAGCTCCCCGAGGCAACCGCGCGACGTCAGAACCTGGAAGCAGCCCTGATCGAGCTCAAGGCCCAAAGGGCAGCCCTGGGCTTGGCACCTTCGACAACACTCAGCATCGCCGACCAGTTCCGGCTCACGTCCTTGCAGA
>JALYNX010000377.1 GCA_030772935.1 Actinomycetota bacterium
GCGCAGGGCCGTTGTCCCCGACGAGATTCCGGCGATCGTGGCGGCCATCCAGCGATCGGTGGCTGAAGCCAGCTTGGTCGTGACCACTGGCGGCACCGGCTTCGGCCCGCGAGACGTGACTCCCGAGGCGACTGCCCAGATCCTCGAGCGCGAGGCGCCCGGTCTGACCCACATGATGTTGGCACGGGGCCTGGCTTCGACGTCAATGGCGGGGCTCTCCCGGGCTCGCGCCGGCTCGATCGGGGGCACTCTCGTGATCAACGTCCCCGGTTCGGCTCGGGGAGCGGTCGAAGGCCTGGAGGCTCTGCTCGAAGTCATCCCGCATGCCCTCGACCTGTTGTCAGGCGACACCGAGCACCGATGACAGGAGCGGCCAAAGTTCCACTAGCGTTCGGCGCCTTCTTCGACCGCCTCGCTGGAGGACCATGAACATCAAGCAGGAATTCGTGGTGGCGCGTCCCACCAATGTGGTTTGGGACTTCTTCCAGGACGTGCCCGACGTGGCCCAATGTCTTCCCGGCGCCAATCTCACCGGACAAGACGAGGACGGCTCCTACCAGGGCAACCTCTCTATGAAGCTGGGCCCGATGGCCGCGGCGTTCGAAGGCAACTGTGTCGTCACTCCCGATCACGCTGCCCTCAGTGCGACTATCGAAGGCAAAGGCATCGACAAGAAAGGTGGTTCCCGCGGCCAGGTGAAGGTGGTCTACACCATCACCGCCGAGGGCACCGGTTCCAAGGTGTTGGTCGACGCCGACGTCACCCTCTCCGGGCCCGCCGCCCAGTTCGGTCGCACCGGTCTGATCAATGAGATGTCGAAGCGGCTGATCGGTGAGTTTGTCGATTGCCTGGAGGCAAAACTGGCTGCGCCCACCGAGGACGAGGCCCATGCGATAGCGGCCGGCGAAGTGCGGGGAATCTCCCTCTTCTTCACATCGGTATGGAGCTGGTTCAAGGGGTTGTTCAGCAGGGGCGAGGAATGACCAGGCGTATTTGGTTGGCGACGTTCCTGGTCGCTTTCGCACTGGCCGCTTGTGGCGGCGCTGAGGCGACGACTGTCACCACGGGTGAGGACGTCACGGTGCGGATGTTCGACAACCGGTATGAGTACACCGAGATTCACATCCCTCCGGGTGGCTCGGTCAACTTCGTCGGTGCGGGCCGCAATCCGCACAACGCGGTGGCCAGCGACGAGTCCTGGTCGACCGAGGATGTCTTCGGCACTCTGGAACAGCTCGAAGGTGACGATGCCGTCATCGCTTTCGATGAGCCAGGGGAGTACAGCTTCTTCTGCACCTTCCATGGCAACGCCGATGGCGAGGGCATGGCGGGGGTCGTCATCGTGGAGGCCGCAGAAGGTTGAGCCATCGCTTGGGTCTCCTGGCCGTGGTGGTCCTTGGGCTCGCTGCCTGTGCCGGCCCTCCCGTCGGAGATCCCTCACCCGCGGCATTGGGGGACCCCGCCACCGATTCCCCCTCGCAATGGACCGGGGAGACCCGTCTCGTTCCCCAGGTCTACCCCACGATCCAGGCAGCGGTCGACGCCGCGGATCCCGGTGACCTGGTCCTGATCGATAGCGGCGTCTATCTCGAGGAGGTCGAAGTCACGACGCCCGGGCTCACCTTGAGGGGGGTGGAACGCAACGAGGTGATCATCGATGGCGAGAGGCAGCGGGCGAACGGCATCAAGGTGTTCTTCGCCGACGGAGTGGTGGTGGAGAACCTCACCGTTCGCAATGCCACTGCGAATGGTGTGTTCTGGACAGGGGTCCGCGGCTTCCGTGGTTCGTACCTGACAGCTCTCGACAATGGCGATTACGGGATCTACGCCTTCGATTCCAGCGACGGGCTCATGGAGTTCTCCTATGCATCCGGGTCTCCCGACGCCGGGTTCTACGTCGGGCAGTGTGACCCCTGCCAGGCGACCCTCACCGACTCGATCTCGGAATGGAACGGGCTTGGCTTCTCGGGCACCAATGCCTCAGTCGACATGTACATCGTCAGCTCGGTGTTCAGACACAACCTGTCCGGTATCGCGCCCAACACCCTCGACAGCGAGCTACTGCCGCCTTCGCATGGGGTGACCGTCGCCGGGAACCTGGTCCACGACAACGGGAACGAGGACGCACCAGCCAAAGCCTTGCAATGGGCGGCTCAAGGGAACGGGATCATGCTCGCCGGCGGCGGCGACTCTCTGATCACTCGCAATCGAGTCTTCAATCACTCCCAGAGCGGGATCATCATCCTCCCGATGATCGACGACAACGTGTACATGTCCTTCGATCATCGCATCGTGGGGAACGTCGTCGAAGGCTCCGGCCTCGCCGACCTCACCCTGGGCGGCCCTGCGGCCTCCGGCAATTGCTTCGAGGGCAACGAATACTCGTCAACCTTGCCGGCGGCGCTGGAATTCAAACAGCCTTGCGAAGGGCTCCGGTTTCCCGCCCTCTTCGAGTTCGGCTCGAGCACCGCCCAACTGGGGCGTCTTTTCGAGAGCAATCGCGGACTTCAACCCGACTTCGATCCGGCGGCGATGCCCGAACCGGAGCCGCATCCCAACATGCCGGGGGGCGTCGCCGCCCCGGTGGTCCCAGCCGTAGACGTCTTCGTCGGGTCGAAGCCCGACCTCGACAGCATTGCGATCCCGGAGATCCCTCCGGGGTTGGAAGTCACACAAGAGAGAGGAATCAACATCATGGGTGTCAGCCTGGCCTCGGC
>JALYNX010000378.1 GCA_030772935.1 Actinomycetota bacterium
GTCGTGGTCGTGGCGGGTGGGGTCTTGGTGTGGCTGTTCGCTGTTGGACTGCTTCGGGAAGTCAGCATTGCCGGTGTCGACAACTTCAGCGATTTGGTGGCAGTTTCGAAAGCCTTCGTCATCATCCTCCCTGCCGGGCTGATTTTGAGGAGCATGTTCGGGAGCATCCGCCGGGGGACCTCCAACCGCCAGGTCGGGATCATCTGGGACGTCGCCTCGCTGTGGCCCCGTTGGTTTCATCCGCTGGCTCCCCCTGCCTACGGGCCGAAAGTGGTGGGTGACCTCACCAAGCGCCTCGAGATGCGGCCCGCAGACCTGCTCGAAGCCCATTCCCAGGGCTCGGTTGTCGCCGCGGTGACCGCATACCGGCTACCCGACCACATTCCACCCCCGAGCCTCCTCACCTACGGAAGCCCGCTCGGTCTCCTCTACGCCCGCCTGTTCCCGACCACTGGAATCGGCGCCATGGTGACTGGGCTCCAGGCGAAACTGAACGGACGTTGGATCAACTTGTGGCGACAGACCGATCCGTTGGGTGGGGCCCCGATTGGGCTCGGCGACGGAGACGTGGAAGTTACGGAAGAGACCGGCCACTCGGGTTACGAGCCGACGGAGGCTTTTCTGGAGGCACGTCACCGCTTGTTGGGCGAATGAGCGCCAATTCGCCACTCCACAGCCGTCCCGCTTTCGAACCGCTAGACTGTTATCCACAGCGCACGCCTGATGCGTGCTGCGCCCTTTCTTCGCTTCTGTCGTTCCGTCGGGTGAAGACGCCGCAGGGCACATGCAAGACCCCCGCTCCCCAAGATCGTGGCTCTCGCAAGGTGACCTGTGGGGCGTTTAGCAATTAGACGGTTCGAGCTTCCAGAAGGAGCAGCACACAATGGCAACCAACATCTATGTCGGGAATCTGACGTTCAACACGAGTTCGTCCGACCTCGAGAACCTCTTCTCTGCGCATGGCAGCGTGAGCAAGGCTCAGGTAGTCACCGACCGTGACACCGGCCGCTCCCGCGGTTTCGGATTCGTCGAGATGGACTCGGCAGACGACGCCGCCAAGGCGATCGAAGCGTTGAATGGCAAGGACGTGGATGGGCGTCAGCTCACCGTGAACCTGGCCAAAGAGCGCTCTCGTTGATCAAGGCAGTTCCGAAGCCAAAACGAGGCGACTTCAAGCCAAAAACCGACCGTTGCAACGGCTGCGGGCATCCCAACAAGGAGCACCGTCAGGCGATGTGCACCGTGCCTCGCTGCAAGTGCGAGGGTCGGACCTAGGGCACTCAGAGTTCTTGTGGTTCGTTGAGAATCGGCGAACCACAGGAACTCGAATTGCTGCCGTTCGAGATGCTCGCCGGCCCGCTCCAGGTCTTTCGCCTCTGTCTCCGACAATCTCGATCCGGCAGACTGGGCGCGAACGATCAGAGAGCCCGAGGGGTCGGAGGCCGACGTGTGGCGCTTGCTGAAATGGTCACTGGCCGGGTTTGGGTGTCTGTTGCTCCTCGCCCAGGTTGTCCCCTATGGGCGCGATCATGACAATCCCCCCGTCTTGGCCGAGCCGGCCTGGGATACACCTGCCACCCGAGAGTTAGCTGTCCGCGCCTGTTTCGATTGCCATTCCAACGAGACCGATTGGGCCTGGTACTCGAACGTCGCGCCCATTTCCTGGTTGATTCAGCGCGATGTCGAAGAGGGTCGGGAGGAACTCAACTGGTCGGAGTGGAGCCCGGGGGCCGAGGGAGACGAGAGCGCAGAGACGGTCCTCGAGGGGTCGATGCCGCCCAGGACCTATACCCTCGTCCATTCCGAAGCCCGACTGACCGATCAGGAGATCGCTGTGCTGGCGGCAGGGCTCCAAGCAACATTCGGTTCGGATGAAGGTCACGACGAATCGGAGGACGACGACTAGCTCTCTGCGGCTCGCAGGCCGATGGGGTATCGAACCAGACCAACGGCGCGCCTGCATCGTCCAAGTACCATCCCGATAGACGGCCCAACGGCCCTTTTCGCCCCCGCCCTCGTCCTCGCCCTCGTAGCTCAGGGGATAGAGCACCGGTTTCCTAAACCGGGTGTCGCAAGTTCGAGTCTTGCCGAGGGCGCTGAAGCCAATCTCTCTTGTCATCGGACTCGCAGATACGTGTGACGTCCGGCTCTTCTGTGAGGCGTCGCGGGAACTCTTCCCAGCCCCGATTTCGGTAACTCGCAGTCGGAGGGCATTTGGCTAGCCGGAACGTCCTCAGGGCTATCAGCTGTTAACTCCTACCGGCTCACCAAATTCACAAATGTTAGAAACGTGAGCCACCTAACACTTGTTGACAGGACCCTCCCGCCATCGGTACGCTCGCCGTTGAAACGTTTAACTCAAACGTTCGACTGCGCTGCGGGGGCGCTGCCTGATGAGGAGGATATGCATGAAACTGTTTTCGAAACGGTGGGCGGTGATCCTTGCGGTGATCG
>JALYNX010000379.1 GCA_030772935.1 Actinomycetota bacterium
GCCACCACACGACGACGTAATGCCGGCGGCGTCGGTGCTGCGGCAGCTGACATCAGTGACGATCCATCCCAGGACCCCGGCCAGGACTCCGCTGATCAACGCCGGAATCGCGATCCAGGGATTCGGCCGGCGTCTCACCGGGGCCGCCCGCGTTCGTCGATCTCGGCGGCGTCGAGGATCTCCTGCGGCGCCAACACAGGCGGGATCGGGAACACCCGCCCGCTTTCCCGAGGTGGGTGAAAGGCGATCCGGACCTCACGGTGCCAGGCAATCACCAGGACCAGGAGCGCGGTGACCACAGACACTGTCGCAGCGGGCAGGGACTGGAGTGGGGCCAGGCCCAGGGCAAGCAAGGGCCAGCCCAACCTGACCGCGTAGAGACCGCCTGGGAGAACCCTCGAGTACCAGAGAGCGGCCAGAGAAGCGCCGAACGCCACGATCAGAGTTGCCCCTGTGGGGTGATCCCAGGCGGCCAAGCCCAGCGAGAACGGGGTGGCTGCGAGCAGTAGGGGGACCAACACCGCGCCCGTCGGAGGGCCGGTGGCCGACGGGAGTTTCCGGATGCGTGCGGTCACGATGGGTAGGAACAGGAGCACGCCGGCACCGATCGACCCTGTGAGCGCCACGAACCAGATCGGATCGACCGGCCTCAGCAGCGCAATCAGAAGAGTGGCAATGACGGTGGCGAATGCGGTGCGCAGGGCCCATCGCCCGCCAACCACAATCATTCCCACTATGGCGATTGTCGCCATGGTGAGCAGTCCCCATCCCATCATCAAGACTGACCTGGGGGCAAGCCGGCCGGGGTCGATCAACAGGGCCGCAACCCAGAGCAGAGCTGCCACGAGTGGGGATGCGGCGGCCAGGAGAACCCTCACGGCGGGAGTCTCGCACCGAGGAAGGTCAAGCCGAAGTCGGGTCCACCGATTCTTCGTGCTGGCTGAGCACCCTCAGCCCCTGGTGGTCGGCGACCCTTGTCGACTCTCCAGGCTCCCATACCGTTTCCTCACGCCAGACGTCGCCAGGGCGCAGTGTGACAACCGCTCCATGACCCGGTTTCTCCTGATGGAGCCCGGGAAGCGAGGAGCCGATGAGCCGCAGTCGTCCCGCCTGGATCGGGTCCTGATGGGAGACGATCACCACGTCGCCATGAGGGTGCTCGGTGTCGAGCCGGCGGGCGGTTGCGGCCATCCGCTCCGCGAGGTCTTCGAGCGACTCCTCGGCGAATTCGAGGTTCTCCGGATGTTCGAGATACGCCTCGAGCTCGCCGGGGAAGATGTCAGGCAGGTCACTCCAGGTGTGGCCCCGCCAGCGACTCGTCACTCGCCATTCGGTGAGCCCGGGGTCGACCTTCACCGGGACCGCGGTCCGGCTCGCGATCTCCTCGGCGGTGCGCAAGGATCGCTCCAAGGGTGACGACCAGATGGCCACCACCGGTCGGGGACCCAGATAGCGCCCTACCCGACGCGCCTGCTCGAGTCCGCGCGGAGACAGTCCGAACCCGGGCAGGTCGGAGTACACAAGGTGATTCGGATTGTCGACCTCGGCGTGACGGACCAGATGCATGAGGGCTGCCATTGCGCCTCAGTTTGGCCGTTCCTGTCACTTGTCACGGGTAACTTGCCAAGGTGTGGACTGAACCGATCCTCCACGTCGACATGGATGCCTTCTTTGTCGAGGTGGAGCGGCTCGAGAACCCGGCACTGTTGGGCAAGCCGGTGGCGGTCGGTGGCGGGGGCAAGAGGGGAGTGATCGCCAGCGCTTCTTACGAGGCGAGGAAGCTCGGCGTCCACTCCGCACAGCCAACGGCCATCGCCGTTCGATTGTGCCCCGATCTGATCGTGGTGACCCCGGATCACGATCGATACGGCGCCGTCTCCGAGCAGGTGTTCGACATTTTCAGATCGTTCACCCCATATGTGGAAGGCCTCAGCCTCGACGAGGCGTTTCTCGATGTTCTCGGTCTGCGGTTCCACTTTGAGTCCCCGGTGGCCGTCGGCCAAGAGATACGGGCTCGCATCAAGTCCGAGCTGGGCTTGCCGGCATCTGTCGGGGTGGCGGCCACCAAATTCATGGCGAAGCTCGCGTCGGCCTCTGCCAAACCCGATGGGTGTCTCCACATTCCACGAACCGAGCAACTCGTCTTTCTCCATACTTTGCCGGTGGGCTCGTTGTGGGGAGTGGGCCCGGCCACGCTTGCGGGTTTGCAGCGCTTGGGGGTGGAGACGGTCGGCGACCTTGCCGAGCTCCCCGAAACGGCCGTGACCTCGGCTCTGGGACCCGCCAACGGGCGTCATCTCCTTGCATTGGCCCAGGGTATCGACGACCGACTCGTGGAGCCCGATCTCGAAACCAAGTCGGTTTCAGTGGAGGAGACCTACGAGGTGGATCTCGAGGGCCGTGATCTCGTCGAAACTGCGCTCCTGGTCCACGCGCAACAACTCGCGAGCCGACTCCGCCGAAGCGGCCTGGCCGCCAGGACCATCACGGTAAAGGTGCGTTATCAAGACTTCACGACCATCACCCGCAGTCTCACCGGCGAAGCCGCCTTGGACAGCGCTCGTGATCTCTACCGGGTTGGTCACGGGCTCCTGGAACAGGTCGACCTCGACAGGCCGGTTCGTTTGTTGGGTCTGGGGGGTTCGACCTTGGAGGATGGGAGCCAACCCAGGCAGTTGACCCTCGATGCCACCGAGGACTGGGATCGGTTGGCGAACGCGGTCTCCGGGGTTCGGGACCGTTTTGGTGTTCATGCCGTCGAGCCGGCTCGTCTGCTCCGTCCCGGATCCGTTCCGGGGCCGACAGAGCCATGAAACTGTCTCCGGGTGACGTGTATTGTTTCATCCGGGCTTGGATCTAGCTTGAGGAACGAGTAGCGATGCCCCTCGACGATCACGAACAAAAGATCCTGGCGGAGATCGAGCGCCAGTTCTACGAAGAAGACCCCGAATTGGCGCGCGCTGTGCGCAACATCAGCCGGCCTTCACGCATCGGGGCTCGTCTCGCGGTGCTCGGAGTGATTGCCGGACTGGCCATCGTGATCGGCTCCTTCACGACCAACACCCTCATCGCCATCCTCGGGTTCGCCCTGCTGGTGGTTTCGGCGACCGCCCTCGTGACCGGGATCCGTGCTCGCGGGTGGCAGGTCCCCGAGGCCGAGCCCGCCGACGACGACTGATCTCCAGCCACCTCGACTCGGCACTCCGCGCCCGATCGCGAACGGCTAATGTTCCGGCCCCCGGCGGCTTCCCGAGGAGGGCGGGAACGCCCCCAAGGAGGAGGACACGACCCCACCATCAGGGTCGTCACAGAGTTGTAGGAAGGGACGAGTGGAGCAGTCATTCACAGCCGAGCAGTCATGCCGGCTCACTAATTGCACGCATCATCAGCTTCGTTATTGGGATCGTGTCGGTTTGGTAAGTCCTTCGATACAACGCACCGGGGGGAGACCCGGGGTCAGGCGTCTCTATTCATTTCGCGACCTCGTCGCACTGCGGGTAGTGCGCAGTCTCCTCGACAACGGGATGTCACTGCAGCGGGTGCGACGAGCGTGGGACTACCTCCGACGTGAGGGCGAGATGGAAGATCATCTCGCCGACATCAAGCTGGTCACAGACGGTCAGACCATATTCCATGTGGGATCTGACGAAGGCGAGTTGATGGACGCCCTACGCCAGGGCCAGCTGGCGTTCTTCGTCGCCATCGACGAGATCGCCCGTGAGGTGGAAGAAGACGTCACCCGATTCGAGTTGGACCGGAATCGCTTTCTGGACATGCTGCGCCGGGTCGAAGACGATGTCTCCGACGAGCAGAAGGCGGCGAACCGGTAGCTCAGGGCTCGCGGTCGATCAATGATCGCAAGCTGAAGGCTGCCCATGCCCTTTCCGGGCCTTCGTAGCGGAGTTTCACCCATTGTTCGAAGTGGCGGAGATCCGCCGCCGTGGCTCTTCCGTTGCGGCCTCCGTAGATGGCGGCTGTATAGGACCGGGCGATAGGCACCAGCACGCGGTCACGTGAGGTCGCGAATTCGAGCGGTGTCTGATGCTCAGGAACCGGCTGTCCGAGATCGGCCAGTCGATCGACGATCTCATCCCAGACTGCGGTGATGTCACCGTCCTTGATTCGATGCAGCCGTCGACGGCGACGGAACCTCTTCAGGACCGGAATCCCGGATGCGAGTACGACCAGGGCCGGCAGGATCCACCACCAGGAGGCGATGTCGAAGATGGAGTTGGCTCCGTTGAGCGGGTTGCCATCCGCATCGAGTTGCTCGGGAGTCAGGCTCTCATCGAGGAATGCTGGTCGGTCCACGTTCGCCGCGTTGGGATCCGGCGGCGGGAGATAGGGCCCTGGGTCGAATGAGGCGGTGACACTGTCGGGCAGGACCCCGTCGCCGCGGGGGGTCGGGTCGAACTTGACCCAACCGAAACCATCCATCCACATCTCCACCCAGGCATGGGCGTTGTTGTCGCGGACGACGATGACCTCGGTGCCGTCCGCCTGGGTTTGGGAGCTGCCGGGGGTGAAGCCCCAGACGACACGGCTGGGGATGTTGAGGGCCCGCCCCAGGACCGCCATAGCGGCAGCGAACTGCTCGCAGTAGCCGGTGCGATGGTTCCGACTCGTCGGATCGTTCAACCATTCATCGAGGTCGAGAAAGCCGTGACCGGTCGAGACGTCGGTCGAATATCGGAAGTCGCGGCTGTCCCGGAACCAATGTTGGAGCAGCCAGGCACGCTCGAAATCGGTGGTGGCGCCCCGGACCTTCTGGCGCGCAACTTGCAGGATTCCATCCGGCACATCCTCGGGGAGCACGAGGAACCTTTCGATGTCCGAGGGTCGAACCAGGTCACCCCCTCCAGTCGCCGGCTCGGCGGTGAAGACCCCATCCTCGGCAGCGTTGGCGAACAGCGGGCTGAGGGACCCGTCGGGGAGAGTGGCGAGCGCGCCGAGGTCGGCCTCGAAGTCGGCGAAGACACCCTCAACCTGATACTCGTCGCCCTCGCCGAGCTGCGCCTGATAGAGGACCGACCCGTCCGGCGTGGTCTGGAAGCCCGAGATGTTCACCGAGTCCGACTGGAGAAACTGAGCGATTCCGGCTGTGGGCAACACAGGGGAGCGGAGCAGGCCGATGCGGATCCGCTGGCTGAACACCTGTGTGCTGCCCCGATACGCATGCTCGGGATCACCCCCGGCCGATGCCGGTTCGTAGAAATCCGCCACCGCTGCCGACGGGCGCCAGGTGGTCCCGTCGAAGTCGTCGAGGCTCTCCATCCTCCAGTAGATCTCGTTGGCAGGCGGTGCTCCGGCGCTCAATGTGGCTTGGAACAGCACTGCATTGGAACGTCGGATGATCCGTTGCTGGAGGTCGGCCAAGCGGTCGAACGACACCCCTCCGAACCCGGGGCCGTAGCCCCCACCCAACCGCCAGGGCAAGTTGCCGTTCGGAGGGACCAGGCCTGACGCTCCTTGAGTTGCAAACAGCGAACCGACGGCGACGAGCAGCGCCACGCTCACGGCCCAACCCCGAGCCCTTCTCGGAAGCGGCCTGCCATCGAGGTCCCTCACCCGGCCGGCATCGCTGCGTCGCTCGAGGGCGATAGCGGCGATGGCGAGTGCGATCACCGCGATCGAGGCTCCCATCCATCCCCGGCCGGCCCGAACCCGGTCCATCACCGCGAATTGGAGGTAAAGGACCAGGG
>JALYNX010000380.1 GCA_030772935.1 Actinomycetota bacterium
GGACCGAAGCGGCGAAGACTCCTCGAACACCCCGTACGACTGGGGGCGGAGCAACTTCTGGGCCCAGGACGCAACCTCGTCGGGCAGATCGTGGAAGAAGAGCTCCATTGCGGTGGCAGCTCCCATCGACCAGACCTTGTCTCCAAGATCCTCGAACTCCACATTGGTGAGCCGATAGGTCTCGAGTGGCTCGGAGGCCCGCAACTGGTTGAGGCTCTTCCCGGGCCAGGGGACAAAGGCAGACAGGAAGACGAGCCGAGCATTCGGCCAGCTGGCGGCAACCAGGGGAATCACCGCCCCGGCCATCGAATGCCCAACCACGACGGGTGCCGCCAGCCCCTCACCCGCCGCGAGGACCGCGTCTCGATAGTCGAGCAAACCGGCCGCGGGATCCTCGATCGGGAGATCCATCGAGACCACCCGATGGCCCCGCTCGACGAGCAGTTCGGCCACCAGGTCCCAACACCATGCGCCGTGATATGCGCCATGGACCAGCACGAAATCCACTGGGCGACGCTACACCCGGAACTTGGGACGCACTCGCCGCTTAGCCTGACCCCATGCCCCGCCCCCTATCCGAATTCACAACTCTCACCTTCGATTGCTACGGCACCCTCATCGACTGGGAATCGGGCATTTGGCAAGCCCTGCAGCCACTTCTGGAACGCAACGAGGTCACCGACGTTTCACGGTCCCTGGCCCTCGAGGTCTTCGCCCGATCCGAGAGCCAACATGAGACGGCCACGCCGACGCTTCCCTACCCCGAAATCCTCGCCCTGGCCCATCGCGATCTCGCGGAGCATCTGAACCTGGAGACCGACCCTGAGCTGGACCGGGATTTCGGGAAATCGGTCCCTCTTTGGCCCGCCTTCCCTGACAGTTCCGCCGCCCTCAAGGACCTGGCGTCACGCTATCGCCTGGTGATTCTGTCCAACGTCGATCGGTCCAGCTTCGCTGCATCCCAGAAGACGCTGGAAACCGATTTCGACGCGGTCTACACCGCCGAGGACATCGGCTCCTACAAACCCGATCCCCACAATTTCGAATACCTGCTCGAGCATCTGGCGTCCGATCTCGGGATCGGGCCCGAGGATGTGCTCCACGTCGCCCAGAGTCTCTATCACGACCATATCCCCGCCCAGAGCATCGGGTTGGCGACCGCCTGGATCGACCGCCAGCGGCTTTCCGAGGGCGGGGAGTGGGGAGCGACGACGAGAGTGGAGCAGCGCCCGACAACCGACTACCGCTTCTTGTCGCTGGCGGAGCTCGCCGACGCCGCGTTATCTCGCTGACCGCGCCGAGCTGACTCGATACGATGACGACGGTGGCCAACGCCCTGATTCGCCCCGTATCCGACACCTTCGACCAAGCACTGGTGCGTGATGGGCGCCCCAGCATCGACGTGGGTCTGGCCAGGGCCCAGCACGACAGATATCGAACGCACCTCGAAGTAGCCGGATATCACATCGAGGAGGTGCCAACAGATCCCGAGTATCCCGACTGTGTCTTCATCGAGGACACCGCGGTGGTCATCGGCTCGACTGCTGTCATCACCAGGCCTGGTGCCGACTCTCGTCGCGGTGAGACCGGACCGGTGGCCGCGGCGCTTCGCAGCCACTTCCAGCTCGTCGAAATCCAAGCCCCGGCCACCATCGACGGGGGCGACGTCTTCATCATGAACGACGTGGTCTATGTGGGACGTTCGGAACGGACCAATGAACACGGAGTCGGCCAATTGCGTGAAGTTGCAGCGGATCAAGGGCTCGATCTGGTCCCAGTGGATTTAGACGGGGCACTCCATCTCAAATCCGCGGTGCTGCCGGTGGACCAGGAGACAGTCGTGGTGGCACCGGACACGGTCGATGAGGCTGCACTCAAAAACCTTCGAGTCGTCTACGAGGCCCCCTCTGAGCGTCTCCGTTTCAGCGCCCTCCCCTTGCGCGACGGGAGGCTTCTGGTCACGGCAAGTTCGCCCCAGACGGCGGCCCTGCTGGAGACGCTCGGCCACGATGTGGTTCCCATCGATGTGTCCCAGATCCAACTGGCGGACGGTGGCCTCACCTGTATGTCGATCCTCTTCTAAGGCCCCATCCCAGGATCGCTCAATCCCGGGACCCGAATACCATGACAGGCCTCATCATCGGTAGGAGACCTCATCTCGATGGAACCAGTCCTTGAAGTGGTTGAACTCGGTTTTCCCTGGTACGGGTTGGACCCGTTCATCTTCACCGTCCACCACGTCGACCACTATCCGGAAGGCAACGAGGCCCTAGGGCCGGCTCAGCCCCTCCACGGGCGTCAGATCGGTTCCGACTTCTCCTATCTGGGCGGCTGGAGCATGTACCACGGCGACATTGTCCCCGGCTTCCCCCAGCACCCCCATCGCGGCTTCGAGACCGTCACCGTGGTGAGAAGGGGTTATGTCGACCACTCCGATTCGCTGGGCGCCACCGCCCGATACGGACAAGGTGACGTGCAATGGCTGACCACCGGAAGCGGGATCATGCACTCGGAGATGTTTCCCCTCATCGATCCCGACGGGCCCAACCCGTTGGAGTTGTTCCAGATCTGGCTCAATCTGCCACCCCAGTCGAAGATGGTTCCGGCCTACTTCGGCATGTTGTGGGATGAGGAGATCCCGACCATCACACCTGCCGCTGGAGTCAGCGTCGACGTGATCGCCGGCTCTATCGATGGCTCCACTGCACCCTCCCCTCCACCGGACTCCTGGGCTTCGCGCGTGGATTCACATCTCGCCATATGGCTGATCCGCCTCGAAGCGGGTTGCTCGTGGAATCTGCCGGCGGCGCCATCGGGAGTCAACCGGATGCTCCACTGTTTCCAGGGAGACGATGTCCGGATCGGCGCGACGAGGTTCGAGTCGAAGATCGGCGTCAGGCTCGACCCCGAGGCCCCGACCGAAATCGTCAACGGTGGCGGCCCCGCGGAGTTCCTCCTGCTCCAGGGTCAACCGATCGGCGCGCCGGTGTTTCAAATGGGCCCCTTCGTGATGAACTCAGCGGAGGAACTGCGCACCGCGGTCGAGGACTACCACCGCACCCAGTTCGGTGGCTGGCCATGGTCGACACGGAGCCCGGTCCACGACCGCTCCGAGGGGCGGTTCGCTCTTCACGCAGATGGCCGGGTAGAGCGACGCGACATGCAGCCGGTGCGTTAGCCCTTCTCCTAATTGGGACGTACAGGTGTCATATACGGACCTGACAATCCCCATTACGCAGACGATCAGCTCCCAAGGCGGTTGACGACGAAGTCGACCGACTTACTGACCGCCAACCGAGCTTCGGGCGACCCGGTCATCTTGTTCTGGAAGCCGTGGGGCATCCCCTCGTAGAGGTCGAGCTTGACCTCCACCCCTCCGGCGTCCATCGCCTGGTATTGACGAACGAAGTTGCTCAGAAAGATCTCCCTGGTCCCGCCTTGGATCAGGCTCGGGGGAAATCCCTTCGAATAGTCGCCATAGACCGGGGAGATGTATGGGCCCTTCTGTTCGCCCGGGTCGGCATAGGCGTCGGCGGCCGGCTTCAGATGGAGGTCGTAGAGATAGCTCCCATCAACGCCGTCCAGGGTTTGATAGGTGTCGCCGGTATCCGTGATGTCCGACCAAGGGGACCACATCACCACCGCTGCCGGAATCCCAAGCCCGAGATCACGCATCTTCAGCACCGACCCCGCAGCAAGAGAGCCGCCCGCAGAATCCCCATAGATCGCGAGTTGGCCTAGGGACGAGCCGTCCGCAACCAGGCCCTGGAACACCGCGATCACCTGATCGGTGATCTCCTGCCACCTGGCGAACGGAGCCAGGGTGTAGTCCACTGAGACCACTCGGAGGCCGGAGGCAAGGACCACGCGGGCAGCGTTGCCGATTGTGGACCGGGCGGTGAAGGCCACATACCCACCGCCGTGGGTGTACAGCAGGGCCCGGGTGTCCTCGACCCAGCCCTGGGGACGGACATCGAGCACCGGGACTCCCCCGATCGTTGACTCCAAGACCTGGACCCCGGGTCCCGGATCCCCAAATCCGACGGCGAGCCGTTCCGCCTCGAGGATCCGATTGCGTTCCCGCCAGGATTCGAAGTCGTCAGGCGCAGGGAGCAGGGGAAGGTCGGCCGGATCGGGCAGCGACTGGAAGTAGTCGGCCCAATCCGCGGAAACGGTTTCCGGAACCCTCGAGTATCCGGGAGTCAGGCTCAAGAGGTCATCTAATCCTGCCATCGGTGCCGACCTGTCATGCAACCCTCTCGCTTCGAAGACCGTGGGCCGCCACGCTATCGGGCGACGAAGCGGGCTCTGGTGTCGGGGCGGAACCAACGTCTGAAGACAGGCGCTCGCCGGTTTATCGTCTCCGTCGTGAAGACATGACCCAAGCTGGATTGAGCCTTCGCCCACTCGGCGCCAGAAGCGGCATCGACGTGACCGAGATCGGCATCGGATTGTGGCCTGTCCCTCATGGGGATTGGGGTCCCGGCAACGACGAGGACATTCTGGATGCCATCGAGACCGCGCTCGAGGGCGGTGTCAATTTCTTCGATACCGCCGATGTCTACGGGGATGGCCACTCCGAGAAGCTCCTGGGACAGGCGATGCGAGGTCGTCGCTCCGACTTCGTGGTGGCCACCAAGATCGGTTGGACCAATTTCGACCGGGCTGCTTTCCGATCTCAGTACGACACCGTCGACAAGTTGATCGGAGGGGTCGAGGAGTCGCTGCGTCGGCTCGACACCGACTATGTCGACCTGATCCAGTGTCACATTCCCGAGGAAGAGCCCAATACCGGTGTCTTCATCGAGGGCTTCAGACAGTTGAAACGCGATGGAAAGGTTCTCAGCTGGGGAGTGAGCACGGCTGAACCGGCGCAACTGGCGCGGTTCAACGCCGATGGAGATTGTGACGCCCTCCAGATCGACTACTCGATCCTCCATCGGATCCCCGAGAACGAGGTTTTCCCCTACTGCGAGGCCAACGGAATTGGAGTGATCGTGCGTGGGCCACTGGCGATGGGCCTCCTCGCCGACAAGTTCTCGACCGACGACTCATTCCCCGACGGCGATTTCCGGCAAGCTTGGATCGAGGATCCCGACCAGCACACCCAGTTCGTGGCCGACCTCGACACGGTGGCGCAATTGCGTGAGGTGGTTGCCCCCGAAGACACCATGGCCCAATTCGCTCTTCGGTTCGTGATCGCGAACCCCGCGGTGACCACCGTGATCCCGGGTGCCCGCAACCGTCAACAGGCGGAGTCGAACACTGCCGCCGGTCGTCGTCCCCCATTGTCTCAGGTGGAGATGGCGGCAGTCGATGCCATCGTCCCCCCGGGTGGCGGGCGAAGTATCTGGCCCGCGTAGCCATGCTCGGCGCGATGCATGGGATCTGTCACCACTGATTCCTACGATCGCCAGATGATCGATCTGGCAGTCGAAGTGGTTCGCAGCAAGAAGCGCAAACGAACGATGCAGGCTTATGTCGTCGACGGGAAGCTAAGGGTCCTGGTGCCGGCCGGTCTTCCCCCAGACGAAGAGTCGAGGCTCGTGGAGAGCATGGTTGCCCGGGCAACCCGCAAGCTCACGTCGGCCGGGATCGACCTCGCCGTCCGAGCCGGCCAACTGGCAACCACCTATGGACTGCCGATACCGTCGAGCGTCGACTGGTCAGACCGACAGCTGCGGCGATGGGGTTCTTGCACGTCGGACGGATCGATTCGCATCTCGAACCGGGTTGCCTCGATGCCGGGATGGGTGCTCGATTGGGTTCTGATCCACGAGCTGGCGCATCTCGAAGTCCCCAACCATGGTCCACGTTTCCAGGCTCTTGTCGGGCGCTATGAGTTGAGTGAGCGTGCCAAGGGCTATCTCATTGCCAAGGGCGAGGAACGTCTCTCGCCGAGATGACCTGGCTGAGATTGGCTGGCTCCTCGGGTGTCGGCGATCCATCGGCGCGCCCGGGGCGACTCGAATACCCAACCTCCTGATCCGTAGATCTCCAAGCGGCGTCCACCGGCGTCCACATCAGTCCATACACGGCTCGGCCACAGGCATCCGATTCCACAAGTGTCCACCTCCGACCGCCTCCGTCCACCCTGGATGGCTCCCAACTTGGCTCCCAACGAGAGTGCTTGCCCGGCGTGGTGCAGGAGAGACGCGGGCCAACGCAACGGTCTACGGCCGGCGCGATTGATCTGCCTGGGGGCCGCACACCGACGGCTATGCAGCGCCAACTTCCAGGGGACTTGCTGTGGCCTCGTCACTCGGCGAGCTGTATGGAATGCTCAACGATGCGAGCCCCAGCAGAAGCCAGCTACCGCCGATACACGCGTACCAGACAGCGTCTGAGGGGTCCTGCTACTGGTCAGGGCTAAGGCACCGAGCATGCGCCGCCACCGGCACCGCCTGACATGACGACCAGTCCGCAGGATTTCTCACTGTTTCGTGAACCGATTCGGGCTCGTCCGTCGACAATAAGGGTATGCGTTCCGACGGGATGCGTAATGCGTCCGACCAGCAGCTCGTGTCCTCCATCGCCGAGGGCGATGCGGGCGCGCTACGGGTGCTTTACGAGAGGCATGCGGGTTGGCTCATCGCTCGGCTGACCCGTCGCTGCGCCGATCAGGCGATCGTGGACGAGGTCGTGCAGGACACCTTCCTGGCCGTGTGGCGAGGAGCGCGACGTTACCGGGGCGAGGGTGAGGTGGCGGCGTGGATCTGGGGGATCGGAATCCGACGTCTTCTCGACCGATTCCGCCGGCGTCGAGTCCCCGAGTGGCGATCGGGTGGTGCCGGGTCCGAGCCGTCGGCGGAAGAGTTGGTTCTCTTGGGGATCGAGCACGGTGATCTAGCCGGGGCGCTGGATCGGTTGTCACCCGAACTTCGCTCTGTCATCTCGGCGACCGTCCTTGACGGTCTGACGACGAGTGAAGCCGCGGCGTTGCTGGGAATTCCCTCTGGAACGGTGAAGTCACGCCTGGTGCGAGCCCGGCGGGAACTCAGAGAGGCGCTGACATGACCTGGCACATTGACGATCGAATGCTCGCTCTCTACCTGGACGGTCGCATGAGCGACGTACCGGCTTTCTCTTTGGAGACACACGTCCTGGCCTGTGCTGATTGCCGGCGCAAGGTGGCTGACGGGGTCGACTCCCAAAGGGAGGAGCAAATCTGGCAGCGGTTGCTCGACAGCGTGGGCCAGTCGGAACTACGTCCCGGTGAGCGCTTCCTGTCTGGGCTCGGCGTTCCGGCCCATGTGGCGCGACTTCTGGCGTTGACTCCTTCGGTCGGGCTCTCATGGGTCCTCTCGGTCGCGGCGGCTCTGGCGTTTGCTGTCTTCGCTTCGCACGGGTTGGGTGGCCCGATGCCATTTCTGGTCTTGGCCCCATTAATTCCTGTACTTGGTGTCGTCGTGTCTTACCAGCGAAGGCTCGATCCGCTCTACGAGATCGGCATTGCCTCGCCGGTCGGCGGGTTCCGCCTCATGCTGATGAGAGCGACTGCAGTTCTTATGGCATCGATTGTCGTGGCGGCTGTCGCCTCGCTTGGCATTCCCGAGATCCGTTTCAGCGCGGTTTGGCTGCTCCCAGCGCTCTTCCTCACGGTGCTCACGTTGATTCTGTCGACGGTTATGCAGACTGCCTCCGCAGCAGTTGTCGCCTCTGCTATTTGGGTCGGAGGCGTTATCACCGCGGAGGTGGTCGCCTCGGAGCCCTACATCGTATTTGAGGCTACTGCCCAGTTGGTCTTCGCCGTTCTCGCAGTGTTGTTGATGGCGGGGCTGATAGGCCGCCGCGATTCATTCGAAGTCATTTGACGGAAGCAAGGGAGCACATTTTGCAGGACACGACGATCGAATTCAGCAGTGTCGACAAGCGCTATGGCCAGGTGCGGGCGCTGGACTCGGTCGACCTCGAGGTGGGGCGTGGGATAACTGGACTCCTCGGTCCCAATGGGGCCGGAAAGACAACATTGATTCGGATCGCCGCCACCGTGCTCGCTCCCGGAGGTGGCCGGGTCAGCCTGCTCGGACGCGACCCGGCCGAAGGTGGTGGTCGTATCGAGATCCGAAGACGGCTGGGCTACATGCCGCAGGAGCCGGGGTTCTACAGAAACTTCACCGCCTTCGAGTTTGTCGACTACGTGGCCATCCTCAAGGAGACGGCCGACCGGCGCGAGCGTTCGGAGGAGGTGAGAAGGGTGCTGGGCGTGGTTGAGCTGACCGACATGGCACATAAGAAGATCAAGGCTCTTTCAGGCGGCATGCGGCGGCGGTTGGCTCTGGCGCAGGCGCTTATCGGCAGACCCGATTTGCTCTTGCTCGACGAGCCGACGGCGGGGTTGGACCCGGAGCAGCGCCTTCGGTTCCGGGAGACAATCTCACAGCTGGCCAACGACCCGATCGTCTTGCTCTCAACGCACCAGACGGAGGATGTCATGGCTCTCTGCGATCGGGTGGTCGTCCTCTCCGCGGGCGCGGTGCGGTTTGACGGCGCTCCAAAGGCGTTGGCCGAGACGGCGAGCGGAAGGGTCTGGATCGGGGCCGATCAGGACTCCCGTGCTGCGCTTTCGTGGCGTATGGGTGATGGCCGATTCCGCCACATCGGCGAACCTCCCTCGGGAGCGGCTCCGGCCGAGCCCACCATCGACGATGCATATCTGCTCATGGTCGGGGGCACCCCCGACGTCCAACAGGTCACACCATGAGCTCTGCTCAAGGGTATGCATATTCGTCGCGACGGGTGACGATGGCTCTCGCCAACTTCAACGGACGCAAACTGCTGGTCAGCTGGGGTCTGATCGCCGCCTACGGAATGGCTCTTCTCGGCACTGGCCTATTCGTTGCAGCTGGCGTGACGAAGGACGATGTGTCGTTTGTTGACGACGGCTGGACAGTGGCCGTCGGGTTCTACATCTTTGCCCTCTTCACGATGGTGGCAACCAACCATGCCGCTCTTCGCGACCGACGCGAAGGCACATCGGAACAGCATCAGAGCCTTTCGGCAGATTCCCGGATTCGAGCGGGCGGCGTGGTATTGGCAACGGCGTGGCCTTTCGTTGTCGCCACGGGGCTCCTAGGCGTCATCATCGCCAGCACGGCCGTGTGGCTGGTGGTTCCCAGTGGCGTTCAGTTAATGGCTGTGATCCAGACTGGGATCTTTGTCGCGACGCTGGGAACCCTTGGAGTTGCCTTGGCGACATGGGTCCCGAACCCGTTTGTAGCTCCGGTCGTGGCCTTCGCCTTGTTCATTGTCCAAACGCCAGAGGTTCCTGCCAGCTGGCATGTGATCTTCCCGCTCGCCCATCTGGGTTCGGTGCCACTGGCCGGATGGCACACGATCTATCTACTCGGCTTGACCGCCATCTTCGCCGGTATCGCCCTCGCACGCTCCGGGGCGAGGCGCTCGGTGGTCGCTGCCCTGCTGGTCGGATCTGCCGCGGTGGGGGTCTCAGTGGCCGTGATGATCACCCAGGTGTGCGTTGGTTCCTCTTGTCTCTTCTGAGGGGCGTCGGCAAGTATCGTTACGCCGCCCGGGCGATGGTGTGGTGGCCCCCGGCGATCGCGCTGGGACTGTCGGTGATCGGTGCCGCGGTTGGTCGAGGCGATGGGTTTGCGATCCCGGTGCAGGCGACGACGATACTGATGGCGATCTCGATCGGGTCCGCACTCGACGACCCCTCTTACGAGCTATTAGCGCCCTCGCCCAGTTCGCTGCTTCGCCGGCGGGGGTGGCGGGTGCTCGTAATTCTCCCCCCGACTGCGGCGGCCTGGATGGCCTTGGTCTCGTGGCA
This sequence comes from Actinomycetota bacterium, assembly GCA_030772935.1. Taxonomy (GTDB): domain Bacteria; phylum Actinomycetota; class Acidimicrobiia; order Spongiisociales; family ZC4RG35; genus JALYNX01. The sequence continues at coordinate 9,791 of JALYNX010000380.1, forward strand.
GGGAACCAGTGGTTCCGAAGAGACCTGGACGCTGACTGCGATGTTTGCCGGGCTGGTGGGGTTGAGTCTGGGTGTTGCCGGGGCCGTTGGTCGTCGCTCGGGGGGTCGGGGAGGCCCGGTGGTGGCTCCGGTCATCCTCTTCGCGTTGATCCTGTCATCGGCTCTTCCGCGGATGTGGAGGCCGATGCCGCTTGGTGATGTCCCTGGGGGTTGGTCTGCCCTTTACATTCGGTGGTGGTCGGTCGCGGTGGTGGGATTCCTCATCCTGTTGATGTCGTCACGCGATCCGGCGCGACGGGGAGTCCTGGGCGCAAGTGGAACGAAGAGTCTCAGGTCGAGTTAGTCGGCTGATTCTCCTTTCTAGCCCGGGCCGGAGTCGGGACCGGGTAGACCGTCAGCTGCCACCAAGGCCAGCCGGGGGCAGAATTGTGCGTGTCAGTTGCCAGGGTGATATCGCCCGGCGAGGTCCGATCGGGCGAATGGCTCCCAAAAAGTCGCTCTGCTCGAATCCTTCAACGAGGTCGGGATACGTGAAATCCCCTGCTACTACAAGGGATTTCGGCAGCGCGCCCGGGGCGACTCGAACACCCAACCTCCTGATCCGTAGTCAGACGCTCTATCCAATTGAGCTACGGGCGCTTGATTTCCCTTATTTTACAAGGGTTTTTGGCTGTTCGAGTCAGGGGAACTCTGGCAGCATAACGC
>JALYNX010000381.1 GCA_030772935.1 Actinomycetota bacterium
GACTGCCAGTTCGTGTAGCCCAAATTCCTTTCTCACCGCCTCGAACTCTTCCTCGGTGGGTTCGTAGAGACCGATCCATGCGAACGTGTTGGTCCCATTGCAATACTCGTGGGCGCCCTCCAACACAAACGGACCGGGAAGGCGAATCCCATCGCGATACAGAGCAGCGTCAACGATCATGCGCGCAGGCTAGGCGGGTTGCGACCCGACCTCGCTCACGGTCGATGCATCCAGTTGTCTCCTCCGATCGGCACGCCCTGATCCATGGCAACCGGTCCCCAACTGCCTGCTGCGTACTTGGTCGGCGCCTGTTGTTGCACGATGAGCGGGTCGTAGATCCGCCACGAAGCTTCGACTTCGTCAGCGCGGACGAACAACGTTTGGTCGCCTTCGAGGATGTCGAGGATCAGCGTTTGATAGGCGTCACGAAGCTCTCCATAGACGTCCGAGTATCGAAAATGGAGCGACTGAGAGTCGATCCTCGCCTCATCTTCCGGCGACCTGACGTTGAACCTGAGTGAGAATCCCTCGTCCGGCTCCAGGATGATGAGGAGCACATCTGGGTTCATCGTGCAGTCGTCCCGACGACCGTGAAAGACACACAACGCCGGCTCACGAAAGGTGACTGCGATCTGGGTGAATCGATCAGGCAACCGTTTTCCGGTGCGGAGCAGGAACGGAATCCCCTGCCAGCGCCAGGAATCGACGTACAGCCTGATGCCGACGAAGGTCGGTGTCGTGGAGTCCGAGGCCACGCCCCCTTCCTCGAGGTAGCCGGGCACGCTCGACCCCCTGAACGCCCCCGACTCGTACTGGCCGTAGACCACATCGCCCGCTTCGATTGGCGCCACCGCCTTGATCACCTTCACCTTCTCGTCACGGATCTGGTCGGCTTCGAAAACGTTCGGAGGCTCCATGGCGACCAATGCCAGGAGCTGAGTGAGGTGGTTCTGCACCATGTCACGCACCACCCCTGCGTGCTCGTAGTAGGCGGATCGACCGCCGATCCCACCATCTTCGGCGACCGTGATCTCGACGTGTGCCACCCGGTCCCGGTTCCACAGACGCTCGAACATGGGATTGGTGAACCGGAAGGCAAGGAGATTCTGAACCGTCGCCTTACCCAGATAGTGATCGATTCGATAGACCTGGGACTCGTCGAAGTGAGAGAGCACGAGGCGGTTCAGTTCGCGGGCAGTCTGGAGATCGGTGCCGAACGGTTTCTCGAGAACCACCCGGGTCCATCCCGCGGTCTGGTTGAGCCCCGAGCTCCCCAGCCCTTCGATGGTTGGCACAAATGCCCGAGGTGGTATCGCCAGATAGAAGACTCGATTCCCGGGAAGTCCCTTCTCCAACTCGATGTTCTCGACCTGGTTCCGCAACCCGACATAGCCTTCAGGCCCGTCCGAGATCGAATGGTGATAGACGTTGGTCTGACACCATCGGGCCGTGGTCTCGTCGTCCAACCCAGAGGCAGCGAGGGCTTCCTCTGTCCAACGGCGGTAGGCGTCGACCCTTATGTCATGTCGGGCCACACCCAGGACCACTGAACGGTCCACCATGTTCTGGCCAGCCAGGAGCCGGTAGAGCGACGGGATCAGCTTTCGCTCGGCGAGATCTCCGGTGCCCCCGAAGATCACGAACAGATGTGGGTCAACCTCGGTCACGGGCGTAGTGATCACGAGGCGAGTCGCTCCGAAACCCAGCCTGAGATCTCGCTGACCACCGGGACACCCCTCGTCCAGTTGGACCAGCCGTTGCTGAGCACTGCGATCACATAACCTTCGTCGCTCTCGGGCTGGCGAACGAATCCGACAGAGTTGGCGATATGCCCGGCAAACCCGTTCTTCTGGGCCACGGTCCACGTGCTGGGAACCCCCTCGGTGACCCCCCAGGTCTGGGAGGGGACCACAGAGGTCATGAGTTCGAGCGCCTGCGAGCGATAGGGCTCCTCGAGGGGGCCCCATTCCCCACGCAACACCTGGCGCAACAGATCGGCCTGGTCTTTGGAGGAGGTGGTGGTGCGCCCCCATACCCTCTGGGTGTCACCGACCGGTGTGGTCTGGGACATTCCGTAAATCTCGGACTGGCGGGTGAACCAAGGTGAACCGCCAAAACTGCGCCACAGGGCCCGCACCGGGTTGTTCGCCGACTCGGTGATCATCGGAACCAGTTGGCTCCATTCCTGCGAGCTGACCGCCCTCCCCTCGTCCTGGGCTTCGAGGAGAGTCCCCGACATCACCAACACCTTGAACACAGACGCGGTACGCAAGCGAAGGTCAGGGTGCATCCAGTAGGCACATCCGGTGCGGGTGTCATAGGCGTAGGCGGTGAAGGTCTGACCGGGGAATCGATCGCCAAGCGAGCCGACTCGAGCCGCAGTGAACGGGGTGGCTGGGCACGGGTCGTAACCGGTGGCCGCAACGACGAGAGCTCGAGCGAATTCGGCACGGTCGATTTCTTCGCCACCCGAGAACTGACCGAGGCTTGAATCCCACAAGTCGTTGTATGCCGCCACCCGCGCCAGTTCTTCGTAGATGCTGTCCTCGGTGTCCGCCCACGGAGACCCGAACGAAGCCGGAGCATCCAGACCGAAGACCCCCACCAACATCC
>JALYNX010000382.1 GCA_030772935.1 Actinomycetota bacterium
GGCCCAGGAAGAGGTAATCGCCGTTCTCCATTGGGGCGAAGGTCGACGGCATGAGGAGGGGCATGAACCCGTGCTTGGTCAGCTCCAACTCATGGATGATCTCGGGGCGGAGCAGGCTCAAGGCGTAGGAGAAAGTGGTGAAGCTGAAACCCGGGTACAGCTCCTCGGTGATCGCCGCCCCTCCCACCAGATGACGCCGCTCCAGGATCACGGTGTCGAGACCGGCTTTGGCCAGATAGGAGCCGTTGACCAGGCCGTTGTGGCCACCGCCAATGACGATCGCGTCGTACTTCCGCTTGTCAGCCATCACTACCTCAGGCAGTCTTTCTCGGCGGGTTGTAGAAGGGAACCCGGGTCACCTCGGCATCGACGAGGTCGTAACGATTGTCGATTGTGACCTCGAGACTGACCTTGGTCCCGAGCTTGGAATGGTCAGGGTGCACCCGGGCGATCCCGATATGCCGCTGCATCATGGGGGAATAGGCAAAGCTCGGGGTGTAACCGATCCTCCTGACCTTCCTGTCGTAGAGCATCATCCCGCCGTGCTCCGGGGTGTGGTCCTTAGGGGGGACCAGGCCACGCTCGTTGTAGACCCGATTCCAATCCTCCCAATCCACCACGATCCCCACCGTCCTCCAGCGGGAGGTGCCCTCCGCCAACTCCTTCTCGATGGCGCGACGCCCGATGAAGGCGCGGTCGTCGGTCTCGAGGTCGCGCAGCATCCAACCCATTCCCAACTCGATGGGGGTGGTCCGCTGGTCGTCATTCCAGGCGTAGCGAGACGAGTAGAAGTCGACGTCGATGAGGACCAACCCGGCTTCGATCCGACTGATCAGGAGGGCAATTTGGCCGGCGGGAATCACTCCCATCGGGACGCCGATCTCCTCCACCGCGTCCCAGACGTCGAGGGCGTCGGCACGATCGACCCAGATCTCATATCCGAGGTCCCCGGTGTACCCGGTCCGTGAGATGGTGACCGAGGCCGTGCCGACCTTCGCCGGGGTGAGGTGGAAGTAGCCGATGCCCTCCATCTCGGGGGCCAAGGTCTTCAGGATCTCCCGGGCGTAGGGACCCTGCAGCGCCAGGGCGCCGTAGTCGTCGGAGACGTCGGTGATTTCAACTGACTCGTGACCGATCAGGTCCCGGAAGTAGGCGAGATTGGGTTCAGCCGCGGTGAGGAGGAACTCGTCGTCCGAGAGACGCAGGATGACACCGTCTTCGACCACGTAACCGTCGTTGTCGCACCAGATCGTGTAGTGGGCCTGCCCGGGACGGCATTTCCTGATGTCCCTGGCAAGCACCCCAGCCAGGAAGTGCTCGGCGTCGCGACCGATAATCCGGTACTTGTAGAGGGGAGACGTGTCGATCATCGCCGCCGCATTGCGAATGGCGAAATACTCGAATTTCTCAGAACTCTGATACTTCTCGGTCGCCAGGTACCCCGACCAGTGACTCCACAAACCGGTCTGGTTGGCGGCGCTGGTCCGCGGGTGAAACGGCGTCTCACGGATCAATGGCTACCTCGGGTCGGTGGAGGCAGGTTAACCCGTCGCTGGTTACCTTCGGCCGGGAATGAGCGGGTTTTCTGAACGGCCGTTCAGGACACCGCTGCTACCGTCGGGCGTCGTGTCGACCTTCCTCACCTCCGCCGAGCGACTGCTCCAGTCGCAGGCACGAGACTTCATCGATGAGCTGATCCCCTACGAGGTGGAGGCTGAGATGAACCGTGGCGAGCTCTCACCCGAGGTGGCCAAGGCTCATCACGAGAAGGCCCGTGCCCTGGGGTTCCTTTCGATCAACATGCCGGAGACGATGGGCGGTCCCGGCTACGGGATGCTCGAGCAGGTGCTGATTCAGGAGCAGAGTGGCCGGGTCACCAACGCATTGGGATGGGTGGTATCGACCGGGCCCTCGTGGATCGCGGACGTTGTGACCGACCATCAAATGGAACGCTGGATCCGACCGACGGTCGACGGCGATATCCACGAGTGTTACGCGATCACCGAGGAGGGTGCCGGCTCCGATATCGACGGCATAGAGGCAACAGCGCGGCCCGACGGTGATGACTATCTGCTCAACGGGATCAAGTGGCACGTGACCTCGGCCAACCTCGCCGCCTACGTGTTCTTCCAGGCCAAGCTCAGCGACGGGCCCAACGCCGGCCGTCATGTTCTCTTTTTCGTCGACATGGATGCCTCGGGGGTCGAGTGCCTCCGGGTGCCGGAATACAGCCACACCTACGGGCATCACCATTGGGAGATGAAGTTCACAGATGTTCGGGTGCCGAAGGAGAACCTGGTCGGCTCCGAGGGCGACGGGATGAGCTTCTCCCACGCCTGGTTCCGGTACGAACGCCTGATGATCGCCGCCCGCTGTTGCGGGGCGGCGGAGCGGCTCATCGAAGAAGCCACCGCGTTCGCTGAACAGCGTCAGGCGTACGGGTCGAGCATTGCCGACTATCAGGCAATCCAGTTCATGCTCGCCGACTCATTGACCGAGCTGTGGGCGGCCCGCTTGATGACCTACGAGACCGCTCGGGGAATCGACGCCGGGGTCGACATGAAGGTGCAACACACCCAGTGCTCGATGTCGAAGTTGTACGCCTCGGAGATGGCGAACCGGGTGGCGGACCGGGCGGTGCAGATCTTCGGGGGCCGGGGATTCATGCGGGAGAATGTGGCCGAGCGCTTCTTCCGAGAGCTCCGGGTGGATCGGATCTGGGAAGGCACCTCCGAGATCCAGCGAGTCATAATCGCCGACCAGCTTCGAAAGCGCGGGGCTCGGTCGCTTCTCAGCTGACGGAGGCAACCGCCTTCTCGATCAGCTCCTCGAGGACCTGTTGGTCTACGTCCTCCAGCTTCTTGACGTAGAGGCATGACTTGCCGGTGCTGTGCTTGCCGAGCCGACTGAGCAAAGCGTCGTACCTGGCGACGTCGGTCAACGCCAGATACAGGGTCAGGTTCTGCTTGCGAGGCGAGAAACCCACTTTGAACCACTCACCCTCACGGCCCGCTGCGGATCGGTAGTGGAACTCACAAAAACCCACGATGCTCTCGCCCCACATCGCCGGCTGCTCCCCGGTGACCCGCTGCATCAACTCGACCAACGCCTTCGAGTCGTCGCGCTTGCGCGGGTCGTCGATGGCGTCGATGAAGTCGGTGACACTGGCTTTGGTCTTCTGTGTCTTGTTCTCGGC
>JALYNX010000383.1 GCA_030772935.1 Actinomycetota bacterium
CGGCATGCCCGAGCAGCCACCAAATGACTCCTCCCAGAATGGCGGCCGCGATCATGATCAATTGCCACTGCGGAGCCTGCTCACTCGTGTTGAGCAGCCGGCCCATGCGGGTCAGCATGAGCACGAAGGCCGCGAGCCCTGCTATCCGACCGAGGCTGTTGTCCATGCTGTTCTCATCGTCGTCACCCAGGCTGGGGCCCATGGCTCGTCGGGCTCGATGGACACGGTTGCCACGCCGAAGCGGTGGAAGCCAACCAATGTCTGGGAAGTGGAGGCGGAAACCGACATCAAGACCGTGGTTGGGTAGTCCCGGGACAGCAGCTGTTGAACGGAAAGCAGCGACCTATCGGCGATGCCGGTGATCATGACCAGGGCTCCGCCGCCTCCCTTTTGACGGATCCTGGAGGCGACAGCTTGGATATCGATGGCCGAGTCAGGTTGGACCAGTGCCAGGCGCTCCATGGCGGATCCGTACCGTGAGGCGTCGATCGGTTCGGCGTCGCCAGCCCAGAGGTCGGCGTCGAAGCCAGAGCCGACAAGATGAGTGACGATGGTTGCCGCTCCCGACACCGCCTTCTCGAATGCGTCTCGTGACTCGTAGCTCGCATCACGCACATCGAGCAACACCAGGGCTCGGGACTGCCACGGGGTCTCCAATTGGCGGATCATCAGTTCGTCCGTCTTGGCCGAAGTGGGCCAGTGCACGCGGCGCAAGTCGTCTCCCCGCTGGTACTCCCGGAGTGTGTAGAAGTCCTCACCGCCGCGTCGGCTGTGCTCGGGTCGGGAAGCCTGCATTGCCGGGTCCTGGCCCCTGACGATGGGGAACCCACTCAGTTCCTCGAGTGCGGGATAGACCACGATTCTGTCGACGGGCCCGGTGGGCAACCGAGTCTCCGCCAGCCCGAGTGGATCCGATGCGCTCACCATCGTCGGGCCAACTCGATAGACGCCGCGCGGCCGACAGGTCACCCGATAGGTGGCCGTTGTGGAGGCACCCCTCCGCAGCCTGGCGACTTCGAACGTTGCTACGCCGAGTTGGTTCACGTCGTCCTCGATGGAGATGTCCCGGATCGCCCGGCGCCCCTGGTTTGCAATGAGCAAGGTGACTGTCGTGGAGTCCCCGTCGTGGACCGTGGACGATCCGAGGCGACGGTTCACCGCGATGTTGGTGTCCCTGAGGCGCACCAGGGCGATGGCAAGGATCTGAGAGACCAGGAGAAACAGGGCTGCGAGCAACAACTCGACATCTCCAAGGGCGTACCAAAGGATCAGCAGGGCGAGGCCAGCCCCTGAATAGGCCCAGCCTCGCAATGTCGGCATCAGGTGGCGATCCGAGACGTGGTTCCCGGCACCCGAAGCCTGGTCATGATCTCGTCGAGAACCTCAGTCAAGGTCTCGCCACGCATCTGGGCCTCAGGTCGAAGCGACATCCGGTGTTCGAGCACCGGGTGAGCGAGCGTCTTGATGTCGTCGGGGGTCACGTACTCGCGACCCTGGGAGGCAGCCATGGCCCGGCCCAACCGTTGCAGGAACAGCGCGGCCCGCGGTGAGGCCCCGAGTAGCACGTCGGAGTGGTTCCTGGTCCCCTCGACCAGGTCGATGATGTAGGTCTTGACCGAGGGCGAGACGGCGACCGACTGCGCAGTCGTGACCATCTCGTCCACTTCGCGTACCGAGACCACTGGTTCCAGGTCGAAGAAGGTGGAGCGCACCGCATGGGTGTCGAGGATCTCGAGCTCCTTGATTCGACTCGGGTAGCCGATCACCACCCGCATCATGAACCGGTCGAGCTGGGCTTCGGGGAGGGGATAGGTTCCCTCGTGCTCCAGGGGGTTCTGGGTTGCCATCACCATGAACGGGAGCGGCAGCGCCCGCGTGGTGCCGTCCGACGTCACCTGGCGTTCCTCCATCGCCTCGAGCAGGGCGGATTGGGTCTTGGGGCTGGCCCGGTTGATCTCATCTCCCACGACCAGGTTCGCAAAAATCGGCCCTGGCTTGAACTCGAACTCGCTCAGATTCCGATCCCACACCGACACGCCAGTCACGTCGGAGGGAAGCAGATCGGGGGTGAACTGGATCCGGTTGAAGATGCTGTCGATGGAACGAGCCACAGATTTCGCCAGTTGTGTCTTGCCTACTCCGGGGACGTCTTCAACGAGGACATGGCCTTCGGCAACCAAGGCGAGGAGTACCAATTCGACGACATCGCGTTTTCCCTGAATGACCTTTTCGACGTTGCTTGCGATTCGATCGAAGCGTTCGCTGAAGGTCGTTATCTGCTGTGGTGTCACCTCGGTCAATGACGGCTCCCGCATCGAGATTATTTGACGAGACTCTACCGGTGGCGACGAGTTGAAGGGCTAGAGTGTTTGGTGGGGAAAGGGTACGGCTCGATGGGACAACGGCTGGGGATGATGGGCGGCCTGCCGACGCTGGTTCGTAGGCCTGTCCTGTTCTGGGAGGCCATACGCACTGCGGTGGCCATGCGGTCGCGCGGTGGGGTCACCCCCTCTCCCGACTATCTCGCCTGGAGACTTCACACCGCATACGGAGACGACTTCTCATCGGTTTCAACCGAGGATCTCGCGGCTTACCTCGGCTGGCGGCGAATGATGAGGAAACTCTCATGAGCTCCAAGCTGATGGGGCGAATCCAGGACATCCCGGGCGTGGCGGCGGTGTCCCTCGACCTAGAGGATCCCGAGACCGGCGGGATCAATGTTCGTCTGGAGCCCGATGCCGACGAGATGGAAGTCCTGGAGCGGGTCCGGGCGCTGCTAGTGGCGTATGGCGTGCGCTCCCAGGCCTATCCAACCCTGCGAGTCGGTCGGAGCCGGATGACCGGGGATCGAAGGCTGGGCGTCGACGTGCGCATAACTCCTATCAAGGGAGGGGCGAGAGTCGAGGTGGTGGGGAACACGGTTCGGTCGTTTCGCGTAGTGCCCCCCGATCCAACCGTGATTGCGCAGGGGCTCGCCGACGCCTGGTGCCAGGTTCTGGGCCGGGCTCCCGTGGAGATCTCCCGGGTTTCGATTACCAACGACAAGACGCTCGAAGTCGTGGCCGTCGATGCTCCCATCGAGCGAACTGGCGAAGCCGACCTCACCGACGGCTGGACTCAGGCGCTGGCCCTTGCGGTTGGGGAGGCGATCGGAGTCATTTCCAAAGATCAAGAGGTCATTGACACAAACGTGCCCAGCCCTGCTTGGTAACGTCGCGGACGCAATAAAGCGACCGTATGGCCAGGGTTCTTGTCCTCAATGCGAGTTACGAGCCGCTGTCGGTGGTGACCACACGCCGAGCGGTGGTCTTGGTGCTGCACCAAAAGGCAAGTGTCGTCGTGGGTAAGGACGAGATCTGGGCCTCTGAGAGCGATTCGGTCGAGGTGCCGTCCGTGGTTCGGCTCAACCGCTATGTGAAGGTGCCTTATCGCCGAGCGGCACCGGTGACCAGAAGGGCCGTCTTCGGGCGAGATGGTCATCGTTGTCAGTATTGCGGTGGCCCCGCCGAGTCCCTGGACCACATCATGCCTCGCTCCAAAGGCGGCAACCACACATGGGACAACGTCGTGGCCTGCTGTCGGCCCTGCAATATCAGGAAGGGTGATCGCTTGCCGGCGGAGGCCGGCTTCCGTCTCGACAGCAAGCCAGGCCCTCCCCGTCAGTACGCCTGGATATACGCCTCGACCGGCTATCAGGTCGATCCGGCCTGGCACCCCTATCTCGGCGCCGCCTAGTACCCGTTAACCGTTAACCGGTCACTGTTCACGCTCTCGGGGTTCATTCGCGCTCGTTGTGGGTGCTCTGTCACGCCCAGTGGGGGAAAAGGTTGACAAGTGGGGCGAAGTGGGTCATAGTGGCGCTCACGACCCATTAAGGGGGTCAAGCAGGTGCGGACGGACGGAAACGAGAAGAAGTGTTCCTTGGCGAGTTCTTCCACAGTCTCGACGGGAAGGGCCGGGTGGTCCTGCCCTCCACTTTCCGTCGTGGTCTCGAGGAGGGGTGTGTGGTCGCCAAAGGTCAGGACGGTCAGCTCGTCATCTTCTCCGTCGACGACTTCGAGGCAAAGGCCGCCGAGGTGATGGAGAAGCCACAAAACCGAAGCGGGCGTCGTTTCTCGCGCACCGTGTTCGGAGGCGCCGATCATCAGGACCTGGACAAGTCGGGGCGGCTCCTCGTCAAACCAGACCTTCGTGAGTTCGCCGCTCTCGAGGGCAGCACCGAGATCGCAGTCGTCGGAGTTTTCGACCACGTCGAGTTGTGGAATCGAGATCGGTATCTCACGGACCGGGCGACCGGGGACGAGAGCTACCTGGAGGAGGACGACTGAAACGACACCGCTCGAACTGGCTGGCCCATCGCCAGCCCCCCGGAACCAATTGGAAGGCCCCTGACTCCGCCCGCTTCCTTTGGTACCAGCGCCCGGGGGGCTGGCCATGAGCCAGGACAGGAACCGAGATGGCCGGGACTACCACCGGCCGGTTCTGGCTGATGAGGTAGTCGGGTTGATGGCACCCGTGCTTCCGGGGGTGGTGGTGGACGCCACCTTCGGGGGCGGAGGCCACGCCAGGCGTTTGCTGGACGAGTTCGGAGATGACGTGACAGTGATCGGAATCGACAGGGACCCCGCGGCCTTGGCCAATGCCAGGGACCTGGGCCTCGTCGCAATTCAGGGCAACTTCAGCGAGCTCTCTGCCCTGGTCTCCTCGATCGTCCCCGCTCAGATCAGTGCCGTTCTATTCGATTTTGGCGTCTCGTCTCACCAATTGGACGAGCCGGGCCGCGGGTTCTCCTACCGCAATGATGGCCCGCTCGACATGAGGATGGGGCCGGACGCCGAGCAGAGCGCCTCCGAAGTCGTCAATGAATGGCCGGAGGATCGCCTCACCGACATCATTCGCCGCTTCGGCGAGGAGCCTTTGGCCCGCCGGATCGCCCGGGCGATCGTCTCCTCCCGCCCCTTTCAGTCGACCAGCCAGCTATCCACCGTCATCGCAGAGGCAATGCCTGCGGCCCGCCGCCGGGTGGGTCATCCCGCCCGGCGCACCTTTCAGGCGATACGGATCGCGGTCAATGGCGAGTTGGAGGCCGTGAAGCGAGGTCTCGACCAGGCCCTGGACATCGTCCGGCCCGGCGGCCGGGTCGTCGCCATTTCCTATCACTCCCTCGAGGACCGAATCGTCAAGCGCCGTTTCGTGAGCGGAGCCACCGGTTGCACATGCCCCCCGGAGATGCCGGTCTGCGGCTGTGGGAACACCGCTGAGCTGAGAATTCTCACCCGCAAGGCGATACGAGCCACCTCAGACGAGATCGCTGATAACAACCGAGCCCGATCCGCGGTGCTCCGGGCAGTCGAAAAGGTGGCCGCATGACGGCCAGACCGCTCCGCCGCGTCGTCGTCGCCGATCCGCTTCGGGTACTCCCTGGAAAGCGGCTCCGAAGGCCCTCTCTGGCGCCCTGGATGATCATGGTCCTGATCGGTGTGGTTGCGTTCCTCGGGTTGGGTTTCGCCCGCACCTCTCTCGACCGATCCGCATTCGAGCTCTCGGAGCTGACCAATTCGATCGATGAGGCGACCACCGTCAACCAGAGTCTCAGCCTCGAGATCGCACGTCTCGAGAACCCGGCGCGCATCGCCCCTCTTGCCGAAGAGCTTGGGCTTGTGATCCCCTCGGACACCAGCCAACTCCTGGTCGACCTCGCACCGGTTGGCCCGACGTTGGCCGGTGTGGACCCTGACGGAGCAACGCAATGATGACCCGACACAGCGCTGGAGCCGGGCCGATGGACGGAGTAGGACACTCCGAACCACCGGGGTTCCGGCTGAGGACCTGACGTCGTGGCCGCCTCCACGGCTGCCAGGCGTCTGAATCCGGCCAAAGTGCGGGTCGCCGTCATCGGCCTCTTTCTGGTTGCAGCCTGGGGTGGCATGGCCTACCGATTGGTGCAGGTCCAGGTGGTGCAAGCAGCCGAGTTGGCCGACAAGGGACTTTCCCAGCGTCTCGTGTCCCGGGAGTTGGCTCCGCAACGGGGAAGGATCTACGACCGGAACGGTGACCTGCTGGCAATGACGGTCGAAACCCAAAGTCTGTATGCGGTGCCTGGTCAGGTCGAAGATCCGCTCTGGGTCGCCCAACAGGTGGGTGGGGTTCTCGGGGTCGACTCCGAAGTCCTCTACGAACGGCTCACCTCCGATCGCGACTTCGTCTACTTGAAACGACAGGTCGAGGGCGAGCTAGCCGGGCAGGTTCTCGGCCTGGAGATCAAAGGCCTCTATTCCCTCCCCGAAC
>JALYNX010000384.1 GCA_030772935.1 Actinomycetota bacterium
TCACGGCGCCTGACAGCCCGAACGCATGTGGATGGACAACGTTGAACGATGTCCTGACCGCCATGGTCACCGGCAACGCCTACGTCAACATCCACACCACCAGCTTCCCCGCAGGCGAAATCAGAGGGCAACTCGCGATCGACTGAGCGGAGGACAATCTTGCGCATTAGGTCGCCCCCCTCGGGGGCGGCCTTTGCGCGTGTCCTATGGCTGCTCCTTCGGGATTCAGCGTAGGACGTAGCGCTTGCGCATGGCTGAAGCTGCCCGAGCTGGAAGGACGGCGTCGAGGAGGTCTTCGAGGGTCATCGAGGCGAACGTCGACTGGTCGACGAGCAGGTCCCGATACCGGGCGCACCCCTCGGCGACGCTCCAGTTGCCGGCAGGATGGATCACCACATAGCGCCCCCAAGTCCAGGTCTGGTCCGGATGCTGAAGCATCGACAGCACCAGCAGGTGCTCGAGCCACATCACCAGGAGGTCGGTCCCGTTGACCGCCTCCATCGCTTTGGGCCCGAAGACCCCCGACAGCTCGGCGACCTCTATGTATCGGGGGAGCCGGGTTGGCTTGGGGAGCTCTCGTTTGATCCGCTCGTGGTACTTGATATCGAGACCGAGGAACCCCTTCTTCCCGTCGTCGAGGTCAAGCACGAACGCGACATCGAGATCGATGAGATTCCCGATGTAGGTCGGATCGAGACGCCCCGGGGAGTGGATGAATCGGACTTCAGACACGACCCCAGGCGTGTCGGGCCACAAGGTGTGGACGACCCGGTCAGCGAGCCCGAGGTCGGCGGCCATATCGCCAAACAGGTTGAAGGACAGCGCCGGCGACGAGAGAAGGTCGGCCCAGAGGCCCTGGTGATCGAAACTCTGGTTGGGTTCTTTTACTGAGGTTCGGGCCCGCGCTGCGTCGAGGGCGCCAGCGGTGAGAAAGTTGGCGCCGGTCTGTCGGGCGTAGTCGAGCGGAAGACGGCTTCCGACCAACCGCACCGCGACCCCAGGTTTCGGGACCATCGGCTGCGTACCCACTGGGTGGCCGTTGGCCTCACGCCATTGCGCCTGGTGGTAGCGCAGGCTCCGACGGAAATCTGTCATCACCGAGGGACGCACTTGATCCGCCGGTTCCCAACAGTGTGCGGCCTCGAGCTCCTGCTGGGTGAGAGTCGCGCTCACGTCACGCCTCAGGCCCGATTAGGGAGTCGCGCCGAAGTCGACGTCCTTGGTCTCGATCGTTCCCGCCGTCCGGCCGGGAGCCTTTTGGTAGGTCCAGTACAGGTTGGTGTGGGCGATCACCTTGTCGGGCGCCGGCGCCCCCCATTCCGTCAGGTCCTCGGTGGTGTGGGCGTCGCCGACAAGGGTGACGTCGTATCCCCTGACGAAGGCGCCGTGGATGGTTGAGCGGATGCACTCATCGGTCTGGGCGCCGACCACCACAAGTCGCCCGACTCCAAGGTCTGACAGCACGGTCTCAAGGGTGGTGGCCTCGAAGGAGTCCCCGTAGGTCTTTTCGACATGCGGCTCGGCGTCATCCGGGGCCAGCTCAGAGACGATCTGCCAGTCATCACTCCCCTTCGCAAGTTGTTCGCTGGAATGCTGGACCCAGACAACAGGAACCTGTTCCTGCCGCGCCTTCTCGACAAGGCTGCCGACGTTGGCGACCACAGCGTCGCGCTCATGGGCTCCCCCGACAACGCCGGTCTGAACGTCGATGACGAGGAGTGCGGTGTTCGGCCGGTTCTCGAGCGTGGTCATAGTCCCTCCTCAGTCACGCAAGGCTCCTGTGTCGGAGAACGATAGACCTACCCACGAAGCAGCAGGTTGAGCAGAAACCCTCGACCTCTATACTTCGTCACTCGCAACCAGACCCGGTTTGGTTCCGTGACGTCCTAGGGGGCGTAGAACAGCCTGGAGTGTTCGTCGGCCTGTCAAGCCGAAGGTCGCGGGTTCAAATCCCGTCGCTCCCGCCAGCCAGGCTCTCTCCAAGGGTCTGGACTGGGAGGTCAGGTAGCTCAGTCGGTAGAGCGCCGGTCTGAAAAACCGGAGGTCGACGGATCGACGCCGTCCCTGACCACCAAGGCTCCATCAGGAGCAACACTCAAACACCCAGCTAGATCCAAGGAAACACTCTTCCCTGGTCCCGACAGCTAGGGACTTTCGACGGTGCCTGGATGGCGTTCCCGAGGCCCATGATGAGGTGAGCAACTGAAAGGATCCGAAATGACCGTTCGAGAGCTCATCGGAGGCGAGATCGCCTGGATCGAGCCGTCCAGCTCGCTACGTCAGGCCGCGTCGAAGATGTACCAAGCAAACGTCGGTGCCCTGGCGGTGGAGTCCGAAGAGTCGCTCCAGGGAATCTTCACCGAACGTGACCTGCTTCGTGCATGTGCGGAGAACGCCGACCTCGACATCGCCCTGGTCGAAGACTGGATGACGCCATATCCAGATGCGTTCGGACCCGAGATGTCCGTTGGC
>JALYNX010000385.1 GCA_030772935.1 Actinomycetota bacterium
CGTCTGGCTCCTGACTTGATTGAAGGAAAGGCTCAGGTTCCCCATTCGGGCGGTGGTTCGTGTCTCCCGACCCCCACCTGCCAATACTCACGGAGACTGCGGCAGCGTCCGTCCTCGCCGAACTCGAGCAGCAGACAGCCCGGAAGCGTGATCTCATCGCCGTCGCTTTTCATGACGGTCCAGAACTCCGCAGCCACCCGATTGCCGTCGACGAACGGTTTCCCCATCACCACCAAAGCCCCCTCCTGGGTGCTGGTCACATCGGCCCAGTAAGAGAAGATCCCCTCTCGACCCCGATGGGGATCCTCGAAGATGTTGGATCGATAGGTTGCATCCTCACTGAACAAGGCGGCGGCGCCGTCCGAATCCTTGTCCTCCCACGCTCGCCGATAGCTCTCCAGCCAATTCTCCACTTCGATCGACATGGGTCTCCTTCCGGCGTCGACTCCCTGGCCCTGCCAGCGGGCACCTCACATATTGGAGTTACGATCGCAGACCTGTCGAGCAAGTGGAGGTGTCAATGGCGGTCTATCTCATGCGCTTCAGCTACACGTCTGAGACGTGGGCGAGGCTGATACAGAATCCTGAGGATCGCCGCGATGCGGCGCGCGCATACATCGAACAGGTGGGGGGCACCCTGCACGGCTTCTGGTACGGGTTTGGGGAATACGACGGCTACGCCATTCTCGAGGCGCCCGACAACGTCTCCATGGCCGGCGCCGCCCTTGCCATATCGGCCGGCGGCGCCCTTGCCTCGGTCGAGACGACAGTGCTGATGACCGTGGAAGACACTCTCGCGGCACTCGGGAAGGCGAAGGGCGTGAGCTACAAGAGGCCGGGCGAGTAGCTGGCGAGCTGAGTATGGACCCCGATTCGGCTATTCAGATCTTGGGCAGGAGCAGATAGGAAGGGTGAGCGGGGCCGAGGTGGACCGTCGTCGATCCCCCGAAGACGTCAGCCGGGCGGTTGTCGGGGTCGGCGTGGGTCATACCGCCGGTACCCCGGGTTGCGTAGACGAAGCTCTGTCCATAGTCGTCGAGGGGGCCGGTGTACTCGTAGTCCTTGCCCCGCACCCAGAGCGCGAGACGGAAACCAGGTGGAACCACGATGCAGCTCGGGACGAACTCGACGTCTAGCTGATATATCTCATCGGGGACCAGTGGTTCCACCAGGTCGTGGGGGTGGTAGGGCTGCCAGGGCTTGCTCCGCTCATGGTCGAGCGCCCGATGAGAGGCGCGCAGCCAGCCAATCGCGATCGGAGTATTGGGGTCGGTGGAGCCCTCGAAGGTCACCTCGTTCCCGGAAGGATCGAAGAGTTGGAGGATTAGGAACAGGTCGGCGTCGATGGTCGAAGAGGAGACCCAGAGCCGGGCGGATAGAGGCCCAGTGAACTCGGTCTCCTCTTCGAACGGTGTCGTCGTGAAACGCAACCCGTCGCCGAGGGCCTCGAAGACGAGTTGACCCGGTGGTTGCTCCTCCTCGAGGCTGAGATTCAGATCGGAATGGATGTGGTATCGGGTCCATTCGGTGCGTGCCAGGGGCCACTCGTTCTCGCCCCTCCACTCGAACTGCTCACCGGGTCTGCGGATGTTGAGTTGCACCCTGGGGGTGTCGTCCCAGCCGTTGTCGATGCCCTTGAGGAAGTGGTCGAAGAATCGCTTCTGGACATCGCGGCCGTAGGCCGAGTAGAAGTGGGTCCAGTGGGTGTCGCCGTGAGCCTCGAGCCACTTGTCCTTTGAGGCCGCGTGGACGAACCCGTTGAAGTTGCCGCGGGGGTGGAGCCCCTGTCCTCCCCAGTTGGCTGCGCTCAAGACCGGGATTTCCACTTTCGAGAGGTCGATCGCACGTTCTTGGTGCCACCCGTCATAGAGGGGATGCTGTTTGATCACGCCGAAGTAGTCGCCCCGATTCACCTCCAGTTCTTCTTCGGAGAGGGTCTCCGGGCCGGCTACGGACTGGCCCGTGTTGGGGTTGACCAGTGCCCGCTCACCCTGCCCGTATTGGATCGGGACGATCTGATTCGGCAGCCAGCGCCTGGTGAACTCACTGAGAATCCCGCCGTGATAGAAGGCGTCGCGATACTGGTCGTTGAAACCCTCCCAGGCGATCAGCGCTGCCAGGTGCTCCGGTTGTCTGGCTGCGGCGGCCCACCCCACCATCGCGTAGTAGGAAATCCCCGCCACGCCGACCTTGCCACTGCTCCACTCCTGCACGCCGGCCCATTCAATGCTGGCGCAGATGTCTTCGAACTCCTGAGGGGATCTGGGGTTGAGGTAGCCGGGGGACCATCCCGTGCCTCTCGAATCGACCCGCACCACCGCGTATCCATGGGGCACCCAGCGCTCTGGGTCGACCACTTCCCATGACTGGTACTTGTTCGTCGAGCCTTCGAGGACGCTTGGGTCCTTGACCAGCAACTTGTCCCACTGCATCTGATAGACCGGGCCGTCGAATGGCAAGCCTTTGGCGTAGACACCGTGGCTGAGGATGACCGGGTAGCGGCCCTGCTCGATTGGCCGGTAGACGTCAGCTCTCAGGATGACCCCGTCCTCCATCGGGACCCTGACCTGCCAGTCGACAGTCATTCCATCCCTGACATCGGTCCAGGGCTCGACGTCGTGCTTCCTGTCAGGCCCGGCATTGTCCATTGGTCCTCCTGCAACCGTTTGCGGTGGCTCGAATGTAACGATCGAGCCTGGTCGACTCAATCCGGACCGCTGAGTGGCGGGCTCGCTGCGGCCCGGCGGGTCGTGTCACTCTTCCCGGCGGACGACGATCTGGCCTCTGATGCCGGGTAGCGGGAGCGCCGACGCTTCCGCCTCAACCGCATCGCGTTTGGCCTTGGACAAGCGACGCCAGGTCTGGATCGTCACCTTGTCCTGGGAGCGCCGCCAGGTCCCGACGATCTCGCCGTCGACGAGGACCGCGCCCGGCCACACCCGGGGAGTCCACAGTGCTCGGCGACGATCGGCATCGGGGACCAGGAGCTCGCGATCGGCACCCTGGAGCAGGTAGTAGGCGTCGCCACTGGGGAGAAGGCGGGCGCGGGCGGTGGGCCCAGAGGTGGTGCGGAACGTCTCCTCGTCGCGGGTGAGGATCCAAGATTCCCCGATCGAGGTCCGCACCGGGGTCAACGACCTGCGAAGGGCCTCGAACGCGGCCGCGCCCAGCCGTGGGGCGAGCCCGGCCCACCCGGCGAATGATTCAGGAGTGCTCGGACCGAATATGTGCAGATGGCGGCGGGCCAGCTCGAGACGAGCGGCACCCGAGGTCGACCCGGGTGCCGGCACCGTCCAGATAACCGGCTGTCGGGCGCCATCCCAACGCATCAGGATCGTCCCGGTGGTGGCGACATACCTCAGACTGTTGGGAGGCACACCGAGGGCGCGCCCCGCCTCACCGTAGGTCATCCTCTCCTCGCCAAGGAGAGCCTGAAGACGGGCGGCTCGGTCCTGGACGAACTGCCGGTCGCCGGCATCGTCGGACAGCCTCCCCAGCGTGAACACCGCAATATCTCGTTCCGCGACCACATAGGCGCTGTAGCGAGGGCCCCAGAGCTGGACCAGGGAGGGGTCCTCCCAGGTGCTGGGTTTGGTCCCCTCGACGCGAGCGTGGATCGAAAGGAGCGCGGCTCGAGGCATGCTGTCCTGGAGACCGGCCCACGCGGCTTGACGGAGTGAGCGTCGTCCGGATGGGAGTCGCTCGTCGAGTGCTCCGACCCGCCGCCGGAAGGCGAGGATCTGCGTCCGCGTCAGGTTGAGCCGAGTCCCCGTCACCTCAGGGTTGCTTGAGATCGAGGTACTCCATCTCTTCCGCTGTCAACTCGACATCCAACGCCCCTAGCGCGCTCTCGAGGTGGGAGACCGAGGAAGGACCGATGGCCCCAATGACAGGAAAGGGCTGAAGCAGGACAAAAGCGAGCGCCACTTGCAGACCGGTGGCGTTCTTGGCCTTCGCTATCTCCTGAGCGCGACGCAATCTTTCGAAGTTCTCGTCCGAGTAATAGGGGCCGGCATCATCGTCGGTGGGAGAACTGGAGGGGGACCGGTTTATGAACCCTGCCGACAACGAAGAGAACGCAAGCAACGGCAAGCGGCTGGACTCATGCCAGTGCCGCATTGCGTCGTCGGCAAACAAACAGCCTGGATAACGGATCGTGGTCGGTCGAGCCAGGCTCATGCCCGGGGAGGACACCACAAACCCATTCAGCCCATTGCGAGCAGCGAACTCGTTGGCCTCGACAATCCGCCTGACGCTCCAATTCGATGCTCCGAAGACCTTGATCCGTCCCCGCTCCTGCTCCTCGTTGAGAGCCTCGATGAGCGGGCCTGGGTCCACCGTCTCGTCATCCCGGTGCAGGAGGTAGATGTCCACATGGTTGGTGCGGAGCCGTTCCAGGCTCTCGCTCAGATCGGCGCGAATCGCATCAGGTGTCACCCGAGAAACCCATGGCGTCCCGAAGAAGTCGTCCGGGTCGACCGTGGGATGACAGCCCTTGGTCAACAAGATGACCTCATCGCGCCGACCGGACTCCTCAAACCACCTTCCCAAGGTCTGCTCACTCGTCCCAAAGCCGTAGATGTGAGCCGTGTCGACCAGGTTTCCCCCGGCGCCGAGAAAAGCCTCCAGGAGATCGGGGGCTGGCTCCGGCTCCGTCGTGAACGATCTGCTCGTCGTGCCCAGACCGATGTTGGAAACAGGTGAACCAAGACCGCTGATCTCTACATATCGCATGGGGCCACCCACCCTACCGCCGGTCGACCGCGTCACGACCTCGGCCGAAAGTGCTCACTTCCGGACCTCAACCACCACCTTGCCCAGGGCGCGCCCCTCGCCGACCTGCGCCAATGCCTGGGGCACCTCCTCGAGGCCAAAGATGCGGTCGATGTGAATCCGGATCTCCCCCGAGATGCAGAGGACGGCCATCGGTTGGAAGTGGGTCGGGCCCGGCTTGACGACGAGGAGGCCGATCCGGCGCCCGGTGAGCCGACCGAGGATCGCTCCTGCGGTGACCACCCGGAGCAACGCCCGAACCGAGCCCCCGACGCATCGATAGCGGCCACCAGGGGCCAGTGACCTGCGATAGGCGAACACCGAGCGGTAAGCGACCAGGTCCAGGACCCGGTCGTATGGCCCCAGCCTGGTCCAGTCTTGGCT
>JALYNX010000386.1 GCA_030772935.1 Actinomycetota bacterium
CGGGGTCGGATCGTGGCAATAGACCTCGGGATCAAGCGGGACATGCTCGACCATCTGACGAGCCGCGGCTTTGCGGTCGAGGTGGTGCCGGCCGAAACCGACTCGGGTGCGATTCTGGCCCTCGACCCGGACGGTGTCTTCCTTTCCAACGGCCCTGGCGATCCCGAGCCGTTGACAAGCACCACAGAGACCTTGCGGGGCCTCTTGGGCAAGGTCCCCTTGTTCGGCGTCTGCCTGGGTCATCAGGTGCTCGGCCTCGCCATCGGAGCCAGGACCTTCAAACTCCCCTTCGGGCATCACGGGGGCAACCACCCGGTGCGGCGTCTCGACGACGACAGGGTCGAGATCACCTCCCAGAATCATGGTTTCGCAGTCGACTTGTGGACCTTGAGCCAGGACGCGGCTCCGCCGCGAAGCGGGCTCGTCGGGCGCAATCTCCTGCCGGAGGCCGTCGAAGGCCAATTCGGCACGGTCCAAGCCACCCATCAGAACCTCAACGATGGGACTCTCGAGGGCATGCGGTTGGTCGAGGTCCCGGCGTTCTCCGTCCAATACCACCCGGAGGCGGCTCCCGGCCCCCGTGACGCCCAAGGTCTATTCGACGACTTCGTCACTCTGATCGAGGCGGGGGTATAGGTTGCCTGCCCGCCGCGACATTCGCTCCATCCTTCTCATCGGCTCGGGGCCGATCGTCATCGGGCAGGGGTGTGAATTCGACTACTCGGGGACGCAGGCCGCCAAGGTGCTCAGAGCCAACGGCTATCGCGTGGTCCTGGTCAATTCCAACCCGGCAACGATCATGACCGATCCCGAGTTCGCCGACGCCACCTACATCGAGCCGATCACCCCCGAGGTGGTTGCCGAGATCATCGCCCGAGAGCGCCCGGATGCCTTGCTGCCGACGCTGGGTGGTCAGACGGCACTGAATGTCGCGACCACGCTCGCCCGCAGCGGAGTCCTCGAGCGGCACGGCGTGGAGATGATCGGCGCCGGACTGGAGGCGATCGACCGGGCCGAGGACCGCGGAAAGTTCAAGGAGACGATGGAGTCGGTTGGCCTCGAGGTGCCTAGGGCCGGTTACGCCAGGTCGATGGCGGAGGCAATCAAGATCGCGGAGGAGATCGGCTACCCGGTGATGGTTCGGCCCTCGTTCATCCTGGGAGGCGGAGGCACCGGGATCGCGCAAGACGCCGAGGCATTCATCGAAGTGGCAAGACACGGTCTGACCACTTCCCCGGTTGGCGAGATCCTCGTCGAGGAGTCGTTGCTCGGCTGGAAGGAGTTCGAGCTGGAGGTGATGCGGGACTGCAACGACAACGCCGTGATTGTCTGCTCGATCGAGAATCTCGACCCGATGGGGGTCCACACCGGCGACTCCATCACCGTGGCCCCGATCCAGACTCTTTCCGACCGTGAGTATCAGGCGATGAGAGACGACGGGATGGCGGTGCTGCGGGCGATCGGCGTCGAAACTGGCGGATCCAACGTGCAGTTCGCGGTGGATCCTGTCACCGGGCGCCGGCTCGTGATCGAGATGAACCCGAGAGTCAGTCGCTCGTCGGCCCTGGCTTCGAAGGCAACGGGTTTCCCGATCGCCAAGATCGCTGCCCTGCTCGCTGTCGGCTTCACCCTCGACGAGATCGCCAACGACATCACTGGCGCCACCCCGGCATCGTTCGAGCCGGCTCTCGACTACGTCGTGGTGAAGGTGCCCCGTTTCGACTTCGCCAAGTTCCCCTCCGTCCCGACCCGGCTCGGGACCGCGATGAGAAGTGTGGGCGAGGCGATGGCGATCGGACGTACCTTCCCCGAGGCCCTGCAGAAGGCATTGCGCAGCCTGGAGAACGGCCGGTCCGGGCTCAACGCCGACCCCGCCGAGGACACGGTTACCACGGTCTCCGACGACGAGCTCACGCAGATGGTTTCGACGCCGTCTCCATCCCGGATCTTCGCCATCGGCGAGGCGCTGCGCCGGGGATGGCCGATCGATCAGGTGGCCGCCATGAGCAGCGTCGACCCCTGGTTCATCGATCAGATATCAGAGATCTGCGAGGTACGCGCCGAGATCGAGCTCTCCCACCTAGGCGACGCCGGTGTACTTCGGGAGGCGAAGCGTCACGGGTTCTCCGACCGTCAGCTTGCTTTCCTCTGGCACAAGACCGAGGACGAGGTCCGCGCAGCGAGAAAGGCGATCGG